>REBR01000009.1 GCA_007692645.1 Halomonadaceae bacterium
CCAGGCCGCCGCCCCCCACCGGGCACAGCACCTGACCGATGCCCTTGTTCTGCGCCAGTAACTCCAGGGCAATGGTACCCTGTCCCGCCATGATACGAGAGTCGTTATAAGGGTGAACCAGGGTCAGGTGGCGCTGTTGGCAGAGGTTGGCGCAATGCTGCACCGCCTGCTGAATGCTGTCCTTGAGTATGACAACAGCCCCCAGGGCCCGGGTGCGGGCCACCTTCAAAGGGCTGGCAGTGCGGGGCATCACCACGGTGACCGGTACGCCGTAATGCTGGGCCCCCCAGGCCAGGGCCAGGGCGTGGTTGCCGGCGGAGACAGTAATCAGGCCGGCATTGAGCTGGTCATTGCTGGCGGTTTGCAGCCAGTTAAGCACCCCCCGCACCTTGAAGCTGCCAGTGGGCTGCAGGCATTCTGCTTTCAGCCACAGCAAACGGCCCGCGCTTTGGGTCAGGTCCGGGGCCGGGAACAATGGGGTGGGTGGCAGTCTGGCACCCAGGCGTACCAGGGCAGCCTGAAAATCCGTGTGGGCGGGCAGGGCCGAAGGAATCATGGTGTTTTCCCCTGGCAGTGGCGTATGCATTCCATGTTACGGGCTATGCCGATATATTGTCAGTGACCAAACGCCGGCACAGGCCGGTAGCCGGGGTCCCTTCAGGCATCGATGAAAGAGTGAACGGTACAACTGACACAGAGGGCATTATGCAGCAGTCTGACAAACCCCATTTCGGCATTATTCTGATCGGCGATGAACTGCTCAATGGCCGCAAACAGGATGGTCACCTGGCGGCGGTGATTGAACGCTTTGCGGTGCGTGGGCTGGAGCTTAACTGGGTGCGGATGATTGGCGACGACCCTCAGTTGTTGACTGCCACCCTGGCACAAACCTTTGCCAGTAATGACATTGTATTGAGCTTTGGCGGCATCGGCGCTACCCCGGATGACCGCACCCGGCAATGTGCTGCAGGGGCTCTGGGAGTGGAGATTGCCCTGCACCCGGAGGCAGAAGCGGAGATCCGCAACGTGTTCAATAACCAGGTGACACCGCAGCGCCTGCGCATGGGTGAGTTCCCCGTTGGCAGCCGCATCATTCCCAACCCCATTAACCGCATTGCCGGGTTCTCCATTCACCGGCACCATTTTGTGCCGGGGTTCCCGCGCATGGCCTGGCCCATGGTGGAATGGGTGCTGGATAATGAGTACCCGCACCTGCTGGCGCCCGGGTCGGTGGTACAGGAGAATCTGTTGCTGGTGAACACCTCAGAGGGTCCGTTGATTCCGTTAATGGAGGAACTGCTGGCCAGCTACCCGGACCTGACCCTGGCCTGCCTGCCAAATGCCGATGGCAAGCGGGAAGTGGAGCTGAGCCTGAAAGGCACCCCGGCCCGGGTTGAACTGGGTATGGCCATGTTGCGTCAGGAACTGCAGGCCCTGTTTCCCGGTATGCTGGAAGAACAGGGGGCCGGGATCATGACCATTGCTACAGGTGCAGCCAGGGTATGAAAGCATCCCTCCGCAGGGGCGAACCACAGCCCCGGGTACTGGTGGTTGAAGACCAGATTGATCTGGCAGACAACCTGCTGGAGTTTCTCGGGGAAGACCGGTATTGCCTGGATTTTGCCCCTGACGGCCTGACTGCTCTGCACCTGCTGGCCTGTAATGAGTATGACGTGATTGTGCTGGATATCATGTTACCCGGGGTCTCCGGACTGGCCCTGTGTCAGCGGATTCGCCAGGATCTGCAGCGTTCAACCCCCATCATCCTGACCACCGCCCGGGGTACCCTGGAAGATAAGGAAGCCGGTTTTGCCCAGGGTGCGGACGACTATCTGGTGAAACCCTTTGCCCTGCGGGAACTGCAACTGCGTATCGACGCTCTCTACCGTCGCGGGGGCAGCCAGAGCCCAAGGCTTGAGGCCGGGCCGGTGCGCTTTGAGCCGGGCACCCTTAAGGTCTGGCTGGACCCGCAGCGGGCCACGGAGCTAAAGGGTCTGTCAGCGCACCTGTTCGAACAGCTGATGCGGGCCTACCCCCGGTTTTGCAGTTACGAGGACCTGGCCCGGCAGGTCTGGGGGGCTGAGGATGTGGATAGCCACACCGTGCGCACCCAGATTTACAGCCTGCGCAAGCACCTGCAGGCCACCCTGGGGTCACCCCTGATCCGTACGGTGCATGGCCGGGGTTACTGTATCGAGCCCCCACAGGACACCCCCGGGGAATGAAAGCCAGCACCTCATTAGCCAAACGGCTCCGTTTGAGCCTGATTGTTCTCGGTGTACTGAACGTCATCGTGATGTTGGTGGCGGTGGACATGGCTTATGAGGATATGAAGGCGGGCCTGATGGAGGTGGAGTTAAAAGAGGAAAGAACGGTTCTGCAGGAGGTGATTCGCCGGGAAGGCTCCCTGCGGGCCTGGAATACCGCCAACCTGACCACGGCATTTATGCCTGATGACGCCTCTGCTCAGGAATTGCCAGAGGTCTTTCAGGAGGTGGAGATTCCTTATTCCGGTGAAGTTTCCCACAAGGGTGACCTGTTTCTGGTAACCACTGAGCGTCTGAGAGACCCTGCTGGAACCCTGTATCTGGCCCAGGACATTACCACCCTGCGGGACCGGGAAAGGCGCTTTCAACTGGCACTGGTGGGGATTGCCTTGCTGATGCTGGGCCTGACATTTCTCTTTGCCCACCTGGGAGCCGCACATCTGGTTCGGCCATTGAAACGCCTGACTCACCAGATCCGCCATATCACTCCGGGCAACTTTATGCCCCGTTTATCCACCCGTTACCGGGAAGCGGAATACGTGGATATTTCCCTGACCTTTAACCGTTTTCTGGAGGCTCTGGAAACCCACGTGCAACGGGAAAAAACCATGCTGGCCATGGCCGGCCATGAGTTGCGCACCCC
>REBR01000185.1 GCA_007692645.1 Halomonadaceae bacterium
TGCTGCGGGCGTTGTACCGGGCCGCCCCGGCGCAGGGCCGGGGGCAGGGCGCGGAAGACGCATTACCCGGGGGGGTGCTGGTAGTAACGGGCGGCCCAGAGTAACAGTTTGAGGGTTTCTGCGGGCAGCGCGGGGCGCTCTTCCAGCAATGCGGAAACCGGCTTTAAGGGGTAGTCCCGCTGGCCCGGGGGAAGAATTTCCATCACCAGCCCGGTCAGGCTCTGATGGCCGAACGGCACCTGCACCCGATGCCCTGGCTGCAGGGTCAGGCTGTCGGGTATGGCGTAATCAAAAAACTGGCGCACCGGGCGGGGCAGAGCGATGCGGGCAATGGCGGGCATTAAGGCTCTCCCTGGAATGCTGGATAACAAAGGGTCCGGGTGCGGAGCCCGGTGGGCAGACTCTGAGGGTAAAAAGGGTACAGCAATTGGGTGACCAGCACAGGATAAAACACAGTGGCCACTGGGCCTTTTTGCAGCATGGGTGGTAAACTTGCGTCTGATGGCGAATCTGCTATTATTCGCCGTCCTTGAACAGCCTGGGCAAGCGCAGAGTTTGCACCGGTTGAGCCCATGATTCAAATGCGGTGCCCGGCAAGACCGGGTAGCGGCATTGCCCTGAAGAGGTTTTCCCCATGCAACACAGCATTCAGCCCAAATACCAGACCATGACTGCGACCTGCAGCTGTGGCAATGTTATCGAGACCCGGTCCACCATTGCTGGTGCTATCCAGCTCGACGTCTGTTCCGCTTGTCACCCGTTCTATACCGGCAAGCAAAAGGTTATGGACACCGGTGGTCGTATTGATCGCTTCAAGAAGCGTTTCGGCAGCCGTATTGCTGGTGGCCAGGCAGAAGACTGAAACCCGCTTTTCCGGTGTTCAGTTTCTGATGCAGGCAAAGGCGCACTTTCGCGGGTGCGTCTTTTTTTATGTCTGACGCACTCACAGGTCGGTTGCCGGGTAAGGCTGTCTTGACAGCTCCTGGCGCGCCTTGTTTTGTGCATGATAATCACGCGATAATGTCGCGCCCCACAGAAGGGTGCTGCAAAACTTCCTGGGGCTGCCTTTAACGGGTGGTGTCGGTGTTTTTGCGACGCCTTGCTGCAAAAAGCCGGGGTAGATGGCTGGGAGAGCGTTGGGCCATCACAGCGCGTTCTCCGTTCCTTTCACAGAAAAAAACGGAAAATTGGCAATGTCTGAAGATATGAAGCAAGCAGCTCTTGATTACCACTCCAAGCCGCGTCCCGGCAAAATCAGTGTGGAAATCACCAAGCCGACTCTGACCTCACGTGACCTCTCCCTGGCATACAGCCCCGGTGTGGCTGAACCCGTGCGGGAAATCGCTGCGGATCCGGAAAATGCGTACCTGTACACTGCCAAGGGCAACCTGGTTGCAGTTATTTCTGACGGTAGCGCCATCCTTGGCCTGGGTAACCTGGGCCCACTGGCCAGCAAGCCGGTCATGGAAGGCAAGGGCGTCCTCTTCAAGCGCTTTGCCGGTATCGATGTATTCGATATTGAAGTGAACTCCGAAAGCCCCCAGGCTTTTATCGAGACTGTTGAGCGTATTGCTGACACTTTCGGTGGCATCAACCTGGAAGATATCAAAGCCCCTGAGTGCTTTGAAATTGAGCGCACCCTGATTGAAAAATGTAATGTGCCGATCTTCCACGATGATCAGCACGGTACCGCTATTGTTACTGCCGCTGGCATGCTCAATGCGCTGGAACTGCAGGGCAAGACCCTGGAAGAAGCCCGCATTGTCTGCATGGGTGCCGGTGCTGCTGCAGTAGCCTGTATGAAAATCCTCATCAGCTGTGGCGCCAAGTCTGAAAACATCATGATGCTGGACCGTAAGGGTGTCATTCACTCCGGCCGTGATGACCTGAACCAGTACAAGGCCATGTTTGCGGTAGAAACTGATCGCCGTACCCCGGAAGATGCCCTGAAAGACGCTGATGTGTTTATTGGCCTGTCCGGTGCTGACCTGATGAGTGCAGAAATGCTCAAGTCCATGGCGCCGAACCCGGTAGTCTTCGCCTGTTCCAACCCGGACCCCGAGATTTCCCCGGAACTGGCCCTGGCAACCCGTGATGATCTGATCATGGCCACTGGCCGTTCAGACTATCCGAACCAGGTGAACAACGTGCTGGGCTTCCCCTTCATCTTCCGTGGTGCTCTGGATGTTCGTGCCACTGCTATCAATGAAGAAATGAAAGTGGCAGCGGTTCACGCTATCCGCGAGCTGGCCAAAAAGCCGGTGCCCCAGGAAATCTGCGACGCCTACGGTGTTGATAGCCTGGAGTTTGGCAAGGAATACATTATTCCCAAGCCCATGGATATCCGCCTGCTGGAGATGGTGCCTGCTGCCGTGGCCCGTGCTGCTGTGGACAGTGGTGTGGCCGGTAAAGCTTACCCGGCTCACTACCCGCTGAAGTCTATGGAAGACATTATCTAACCTGGGATAATCTCTGCTCCATAAAAAAAGCCCCGCCGGAATTATCCGGTGGGGCTTTTTTCGTTCTGAGTCAGAGCCGATCTGACTCAGATCAGAACAGTTGCTGGGGATGCATGCCGTCATCCTGATCCTGGGAATCCTGACGGCCCTCGTTTTCTGCGGGCTCTTCCGGTGCATTGTCTGAGCGAAACAGCTCAAAACGGGCGTTGCGGGTGCCGGAAGAGACCCGCTTTCCGCTTTCCGGGTCAATGCGTAGGGTGACGATGCCTGGGGGCTGAGGCATCAGGCTGGATTCTGTGCCAGCCAGGGCTTCCCCCATATACTGCTGCCAGATGGGCAGTGCTGTGACACCGCCAAATTCACGGCGCCCCAGGGTGCGGGGCTGATCAAAACCGACCCAGGCGCTGCTGGCAATGCTGCCATTAAAGCCCGCAAACCAGGTGTCCCGCTGGTCATTGGTAGTGCCGGTTTTGCCAGCCAGATCATCTCGGCCGAGAGCCTGGGCCCGGCGGCCGGTGCCCCGGGTGATCACATCCTGCAGCATGGAGTGGAGGATATACACGGAGCGCTCATCGGCCACCCGGGGCATGACGCGCCGGGGCTTCAGATCGCGGCTATCCAGGGGCATGATATGCTCCAGTAGCTCTTTCTCGTCGTCCAGGCAGGCATTACACAGCACCGTTTCCGGAGCCACAAACAGCGGCTCCTCATCAGGTCCCTGAATGCGTTCAATCAGGTATGGCTCTACCGCATAGCCGCCATTGGCAATAATGGCATAGGCCCGGGTCAGTTCCATGGGTGTCATGGGACCGCTACCCAGGGACAGGGACAGATCCCGGGGCAGGGTGCTGCGGTCCAGGCCCAGCTGACCCACATAGTTGAGGGTGTAATTGATACCCACTTCCCGCAGCAGGCGCACTGCTACCAGGTTGCGGGACTGGTAGAGGGCTTCCCGCAGGGTGGTCGGGCCGCCAAAGCGGCCGCTGACATTCTGCGGCCGCCAGGCACTTTCCAGTTCATCGTCTTCAAACACGATGGGGGCGTCGTTCACTAAGCTGGCGGCGGTCTTGCCCTGCTCCAGGGCCGCCAGGAACAGCAAGGGCTTGAAGGCGGAGCCGGTCTGGCGGCTGGCCTGAGTGGCCCGGTTGAAGTTGCTGCTGGCAAAGCTGTAGCCACCCACCAGTGCCTGTACAGCGCCAGTGTGGGGGTCCAGAGAAACCAGTGAGCCCTGAATGTCCGGCAGCTGCAGCAACTGGGCCTCCATCATTACCGGTTGGCTGTCAGCTTCTTTGACCACCGGCTGTACCGGAATGCGCAGGCGCACCACATGGCCCGGGGAAACCACGTCTGAGGGGGACTCCGGCACCGGGCCCATGCTGTTTTCATTGCGATAGGTGCGGGCCCAGCGCATGCTTTCAAAAGGCACCCGTACTTCACCAAACAGGCGGGTTACAGCGATGGCGTGGTCTTCTTCCAGGGTGATAATAACGCCCGGTACCAGGCCGGCGATGGTGCTGATGCCGCCGAGGCGGCTTTGCAGGCTTTCAATATCGGCGTAGTCATCCAGATCCCATTCTTCCAGAGGGCCGCGATAGCCATGGCGCCGGTCATAGGCTTCCAGGCCGTTGCGCAGAGCCTTGTTGGCGGCTTTCTGGCGCTTGCTGTCAACGGTGACCGTGACCTGGTAGCCATCGGTGTAGGCGTTGGCGCCGACCCGGCGGAAGACCTCCTCCCGGGCCATTTCTGCTACATAGGGGGCTTCCAGTTCCACTTCAGGGCCGTGATAGCGGGCGGTGACCGGCTCTGCAAGGGCTTCCCGGTATTCATCTGCATTAATGTATTCCAGGTCCAGCATGCGACCGAGAATCCAGTTGCGCCGGGCCAGTGCCCGGCTGGGGTTGGCCAGGGGGTTATAGGCGGAAGGGGCTTTCGGCAGGCCGGCAATCATGGCCATTTGGGCCAGAGTCAGGTCATCTGGACTGCTGCCGTAATACACACTGGCAGCAGAAGACAAGCCATAGGCCCGGTTTCCCAGATAGATTTTGTTAAAGTACAGCTCGAGGATTTCGTCTTTGCTGATCTCTCGCTCTATCTGCAGAGCGAGAAGAATCTCGTTAAATTTCCGCAGAAATGTGCGATCTCGTGTCAGAAAGAAGTTTTTTGCAACCTGCATGGTGATAGTGCTGCCCCCGGACTGGATGCTGCCGGTAGAGGCCAGTTCCACTACAGCCCGCGCCAGGCCACGGATGTCTACCCCGTGGTGGCTTGCAAAGCGGCTGTCTTCAGCGGCCAGAAACGCCTGCACCTGCCGTTCCGGAACCTGGGACAGGGCCAGCGGGGTCCTTCTCATTTCCCCAAACTCTGCTATTAATTGATTGTCCTGGGAATAGACGCGCAGGGGAGTTTGCAGGCGAATGTCCCGCAATTGCTCGACCCCGGGCAGGCCCGGCTGGAGATACAGATAAAAGGCAGCCATTACCAGGACGACACCGGCAAAGCAGGCCAGAAGAAAGCGAAATACGGCGTTAAAGCTAATTAGTATGCGAGACATTTTTTCTGACAATCATGGGATTTGCGTCTATCATTTCAGACATTGCATCAGGTCGGCAATATAAGCTCGCACTACCTGCACTTTAGGGTTCTATGAGTGTAAATGTTTATGCCATGAATTTCTTCTAACAATGCAGTAACAGGGGTCGCCTGTTTCCGCCAGGCGCACCAGAGGACATTTCACCAGTCCCGGTGCGATAAGAAAAACCAGAATCAAGGGTGATTGCGTGTTGGCAATGCTTGGGAAGCTAGGGAAAAAAGGCAATGTCATGCTGGGCATCGACATCAGCTCCAGCTCTGTGAAGCTGCTGGAGTTGTCCCGGCATGGTGACCGCTACCGGGTAGAGAGCTACGCGGTGGAGCCGCTGCCTGCTGATGCGGTGGTGGAGAAAAACATCACTGACGTGGAGGCAGTGGGTGAGGTGGTCAAGAAGGTGGTGGCCAAATCCAAATCCGGCATCAAGCTGGCTGCGGTGGCGGTCTCCGGCTCGGCGGTAATCACCAAGACCATTCAGATGCCCTCCGGCCTGAACGATTTTGAAATGGAAGATGAGATTGCCACGGAGGCGGATCAGTACATTCCCTATCCCCTGGACGAAGTGGCCATCGACTTTGAAACCATAGGCCCCTCTGAAATCAATCCTGAGCAGGTGGACGTGTTACTGGCGGCCTGTCGCAAGGAAAACGTCGAAATCCGCGAAGATGCCCTGCAGGTTGCCGGCCTCACCACCAAGGTGGTGGATGTGGAAGCCTACGCCATGGAGCGTGCCTGCCGGCTGGTGGAGTCGCAACTGGAAGACGATGCGGAAGAGCAGTTAGTGGCGGTCGTGGACATCGGTGCGACCATGACTACACTCAGCGTGCTTGCCGACGGTAAAACCATTTATACCCGGGAGCAGCTGTTTGGCGGCAAACAGCTCACGGAGGAGATTCAGCGTCGCTATGGCCTGTCTCTGGAGGAGGCCGGTATGGCGAAAAAGCAGGGTGGACTGCCCGATGACTACGAAAGCGAAGTGTTGGCGCCTTTCAAGGAGGCGGTAGTGCAACAGGTGGCCCGTGCCTTGCAGTTTTTCTTTGGCTCCAGCCAGTACAACGCGGTGGACTATGTGCTGCTTGCAGGGGGCACTGCCTCCATTGCGGGTCTTGCAGAGAATGTGGAGCAGAAAACCGCTACCCCAACCGTGGTTGCCAACCCGTTTGCGGATATGTCGGTCAGCTCCAAGGTCAATGCCTCGGCCCTGAGCAACGACGCCCCTTCCCTGATGATTGCCTGCGGACTGGCCATGAGGAGTTTTGACTGATGGCTAAAATTAACCTCAGACCCTGGCGTGAAGAGCTTCGGACAGAAAAGCAGCGCCAATTTATGGTGATGCTGGGTGGCGCCCTGATTATGGCTGCCGGCCTGGTGTTTTTGTGGCAGAACCAGGTCAACAGCACCATTTCCCACCAGCAGTCCCGGAACAATTATGTGCAGAACGCTATGGGTTCCCTGGACCGCCAGATCGCCGAGATACAGGACCTGCGTGAACGCCGGGAAGAGCTGCTCTCGCGGATGCAGGTTATTCAGGATTTGCAGGGCCTGCGACCGGTGATCGTCAGGGCTTTTGATGAAATGGTGCGCACCCTGCCGGACGGGCTTTATTACACCCGCCTGGAGAAATCCAGAGACACCGTGACCATTGTGGGTATGGCGGAATCCAACAGCCGGATTTCTGCCCTGATGCGCAATTTCGAACGCTCTGACTGGTTTGGTGATCCTAACCTGACTAACGTCTCATCGGCTGATAGCCGCCGTGCCGGCTACAGTCAGTTCAACATGACAGTCAGCCAAGTGGTACCGACTCCGGACGGGGAGCAGGAACAGTGAATTTTTCGGAATCGTTGGAAAACCTCAAAAATTTCGACATCAATGACCTGGATTTCAACAATGCCGGCATCTGGCCAGCTCCGGTCAAGGCGGTGTTCGTGGCACTGGTTTTTGGCGCCATCTTTGGCGGCGGTTACTGGTTCTTTGTGAAAGACCTGTATGTGCAGGTGGACCGGGTTGAGCAGCGGGAGCAGGAGCTGCGGGAGCAATATGAAAGCAAAGCCCACCGGGTCGCCAATCTGGAAGTCTACAAAAACCAGATGGAAGAAATGGAAGAAACCTTCGGCGCCCTGGTGCGACAGCTGCCCAGCGACACCGAGGTGCCGGGCCTGCTGGAAGATATTACCAATACCGCCCTGGGCAGTGGTCTGAGCCTGCGGGAATTTGCCCTGCAGTCAGAGGTGCAGCGGGACTTCTATGTAGAGCTGCCTATTAATATACAGGTGGTGGGAACCTACCATGAGCTGGCCACTTTCGTCAGCAATGTAGCGGGCCTGCCGCGAATTGTTACCTTGCATGATTTTGCTATTACCCCTGCTGAAGGTGAGCGGCTGAACATGCGAATGGTAGCGCGAACCTACCGTTACCGGTCAGGAGGCGAAGGATGAGTTGTCCCAGTGTGCCTAAAGTCCTGACATCGCTACTGGTCGTGGTAATTATGACGGGTTGTTCACAAGACAGTGGTTATACTGATCTTGACCAGTTTATGAGCGCAGCCCGGGATGCCCCCCGGGGGGTTGTGGAGCCGTTGCCGGAATTCCAGACCTATGAGGCATTCAGATATGGCGCTGCCGACCGGCGGGCACCCTTTGAGCCGCCACAGGAAGTGCAGTTGAGCATGGAGAATGCTCAGCAGGACTCGGATTCAAATATCCGACCGGATGAGAACCGGTCGCGGGAACCACTGGAGCGGTTCGAGGTAGGCAGGCTGACCATGGTCGGTACCCTGCAGCGGACCGCAGAAGGGGAAGAAGGGTTGTATGCTCTGATCGCGGATGGCTCCGGTGGCATTCACCGGGTCACCAGGGGCAATTACATGGGTGAGAATCACGGTCGAATCCGGCGCATACTGGAAACACGCATAGAATTGATCGAGATTATATCCGACGGGCGTGGCGGCTGGATCGAGCGGCCCCGAACTGTGTCGCTCGAAGAACGATAATCCGGGGTGCTGTCATGCAAATAAAAGCAGGGAAATTACAACAACAGCTGGGGTTGAGGCTAACGATGTTGAGGAAACTCAAGAGTTTAATCATGTTAAGCGCACTGGTGCTGGTGGCAAGTCCGGCCTGGGCGCTGACACTGAACGATATCGACTTCAGCTCTCTGTCCGGGGACCGCACCCAGGTGGTGCTGTCTTTTGACGGTGAACCGCCGGAAGCTTCCGGGTATACCATCGAGCAGCCCGCCCGCATTGCCCTGGACCTCTCCGGAGTGGCCAGCGGCCTGGAGCAGCGCTATCACAACCTGGGCAGCGGTAACGCCCAGAGCATGACGGTGGTGGAAGCGGGTGACCGGACCCGGCTGATTTTTAATCTGTCTTCCCTGGTGGTTTATGACACCAGAATTGATGGCAACCGACTTATAGTCACCATTGGTGGTGAGGACCAGGGGCAGCAGAGAGCCGCCGCTGCACCCTCGGCCAGTGCCCCTTCGGCTGGCTCAGGCGAGTCTGTGCCAGCGGCGGTTTCAGGTGAAAGCCAGGCCGTGGCCGGCGCCCCGGTGGCAACCGCCGGTGATTTGCGTTTGGTGGATGTGGATTTCCGCCGCTCCAGCGAAGGGCGCGGTGAAGTGCTGATTGATTTCTCCAGCGCCAGGGTTAATGTGGATATGTCCGAGCGTGCCGGTCGTATTCGCCTGGAAATCCCCGGTGCTCAGCTGCCTGCGGAGTTACGCCGGCGCCTGGATGTGACTGACTTTGCCACGCCGGTACGGCGCATCGATACCTTCCAGGAAGACGGCATGACTGTGATCGAGATCCGTCCTGAGGGGACTTACGATTACGTGGCCTATCAGACTGACCGGCGCTTTACCCTGAGCGTGGAAGAGCTGACTGAAGATGAAGCTGAGCAGCGTCAGGAACAGCGCTTCCCCTATTCCGGAGAGAAGCTGTCACTGAATTTCCAGGACATTGAAGTGCGTTCGGTATTGCAGCTGATTGCGGACTTTACCGGTCTTAACCTGGTGGCTTCCGATACGGTCAGTGGCCGCATAACTCTGCGACTGCAGAATGTGCCCTGGGATCAGGCCCTGGACCTGGTGCTGCAGACCAAAGGTCTGGACAAGCGTCAGGTGGGTAACGTGCTGCTGGTTGGCCCGGCCCAGGAAATTGCTGAATACGAGCGCCAGGAGCTGGAGAACAAGCGCCAGATCGCTGAGCTTGCTCCGGTCCGGCTGGATATCATCCAGGTGAATTACGCCAAGGCAGGGGACATTGTTGCCATGCTTCAGCGGGACGAGGAGCTGGTGTCCTCCCGTGGCTTTGTCTCCTCTGATGAGCGAACCAATACCATCAGTGTCCGGGAAACCTCCGATAAACTGGAGCAGATCCGCCGGCTGGTAACCACTTGGGATATTCCGGTACGCCAGGTGCTGATTGAAGCCCGTATCGTCCGCGCCAGCACCGATGTGTCCAGAAGTCTGGGGGTGGCATGGGGCGTGAGCGGCAATCGTACCAGCGGCAGCAATTCCTTTGCCGTGGGTGGCCGCCGTGGCGGACTGAATAATGTGGGTGATTTCCCCACGGATATGAACGTGGATCTGGGAGTTACCGGCCAGGGTACCAGTGCTGCCGCCATTGGCTTCCGGCGCAACAACTTTCTGCTGGATCTGGAGCTGACGGCCCTGGAGTCTGACGGCCGGGCGGAAATCGTATCCCAGCCAAAAGTGGTGACCGCAGACCGCCAGACCGCAAGCATCAAGTCCGGTGAGGAAATTCCGTTCCAGGAGGCAGCCTCCAGTGGTGCCACCACGGTGGAATTCAAGGAAGCAGCCTTGTCTCTGGAAGTCACACCACAGATTACCCCGGATGACAACATCATCATGGACCTGCGGGTGAACCAGGATTCCCGGGGCCAGGTCACCGCCGGTGTTCCCAGTATTGAAACCAATGAAGTGGAAACCCAGGTGCTGGTGGGTAACGGCGAAACCGTGGTGCTGGGTGGTATTTTCCAGTCGGAAAAAGCCCGCACCACCCTGAAAACACCGTTCCTGGGGGATATCCCCTACCTGGGCCGTTTGTTTACCCGCACTGAAATTATTGATGAGCGCAGTGAACTGCTGATCTTTGTGACACCCAAGATCATGGAGAGCAACCTGCTGAACCAGTAACCCAGGGCAGCAGTCACTGACAAAGGCCACCTTCGGGTGGTCTTTGTCGTTATGGCCTGCCCGGCAGCGCTGATTCCCGGGGTGAAGCTGTGCTATCCTCGTGCGATTACCAAGACAGCAGGTTTACAAGGTCATGGCAGTTCCTGACAGGATAGTACTGGTGGGTCCCATGGGTGCAGGCAAAAGCACTATCGGGAAACTGCTGGCAAAGCACCTGGATTACCCGTTTCTGGATACCGATCGGGAAATTGAAGCCCGTTGTGGCGCCGATATTCCCTGGATTTTCGATATGGAAGGGGAGGCCGGCTTTCGCCTGCGTGAAAGCCAGATCATTGCTGAGTTGATGGGGCAGTCACCCCTGGTGATGGCCACCGGAGGCGGAGCGGTACTACGGCCGGAAAATCGCCACCATATGGCGAAAGCCTTCGTGGTTTACCTGCGCACCTCCCTGTCCCAGCAATATGACCGTACCCGCCTCGACCGTAACCGGCCCCTGCTGCAGCAGGACAACCCCCGGGGGGTGTTGGCACGCTTGTTTGCCGAACGGGATCCGCTTTACAGTGAACTGGCCGACGTTATTATGAAAACGGACCGCAAGAGTCCCCGACTGGTAGTCCGCCAGATACTGCAAGAGTTAACTGAATTCAACGCCAATGCCGAGGGCCAGACGGATGCACAAAGCCGCCCATGAACTGACTGTTCAGCTGGGAGATCGTAGTTACCCGATTTTTATCAGCGAAGGGAGCCTGGGTCATCAGGACCTGAGTGCCTACTGCGCAGGGGACCGGGTGCTGATCGTCACCAACGAAACTGTTGCCCCACTGTACCTGGAAACAGCTAAAGGGCATTTTCCCGGGAAACGGGTGGATACCGCGGTTCTGCCTGACGGTGAGCGGTACAAGAACTGGGAAGTACTGAACCGTATCTTTGATGCTCTGCTGGAGCACCAGCACAGCCGTCGCACCACCCTGGTGGCCCTGGGGGGCGGTGTTATCGGCGATATGACCGGTTTTGCCGCTGCCGCCTACCAGCGTGGTGTGGCCTTTATCCAGATCCCCACCAGCCTGCTGGCTCAGGTGGACTCCTCCGTGGGGGGAAAGACCGGCATCAACCACCCCCTGGGGAAAAATATGATTGGCGCCTTTCATCAGCCAGAGGCGGTGCTGATCGATCCGGCATCCCTGGGTACTCTGCCGCCGAATCAGTTCTCTGCGGGTATGGCGGAGGTGATCAAGTACGGCCTGATCCGGGATGAACCCTTCCTGGCCTGGCTGGAAGAGCATGTGGATGAGTTGATGGCACTGCAGGCAGATGTGCTGGCAGAGGCCATTCGCCGGTCCTGTGAATGCAAGGCAGCTGTGGTGGCTGCAGATGAGCGTGAGTCCGGTGTCAGGGCCACCCTGAACCTGGGCCATACCTTTGGTCACGCCATCGAGACCCACACGGGCTACAGTGAATGGCTGCACGGAGAGGCCGTGGCTGTGGGCATGCTGATGGCCGCAGACCTCTCTGAGCGGCTGGGCTGGCTGAACTACAACGACTCTGTACGACTGCGCCAGCTACTGCTGCGGGTGCGTTTACCGGTAACCCCGCCTGAGGGTATGACGCCGGTGCATTTCAAGGCATTAATGGCTGTGGACAAGAAGAATGTGACCGGCAAACTGCGCCTGGTGTTGTTGCGGTCCATTGGCGAGGCGGTGGTCACAGAAGATTTTGACCCGGCCCTGCTGGATGCCACACTGGACCATTTCTGTTATCCACTGGATTGATCTTGATGGCGGTACCCATGGATAGCCCCCTTTCCGGCACCCAGCAGGCCAGACTGCTGCGAGAGCGCTTTGGCCTCGCAGTGGACCCCTTTGCCAATGGCACCTCCTTTTTCTTTACCGGCGGGCAGCGCCAGCATCATCTGGACTCCCTGCGTCACCTGGCGGCTTTTGGGGATATGGCCTTGCTGGTCAGTGGCGAGGAAGGGGCTGGCCGCAGCCGCCTGCTGCAACAACTGGCTCAGGGTGAACACCAGCGCCTGGTGGTTCACGAACTGCCCGCCGCCGCAATCCAGCAACCGGCACGGTTAGCTTCGGTTTTGGGGCGACTCAGTGGACAGCCCCTGGCAGAGATGACGGCAGAGGCTGCCAGCAGTGCGTTTTTTGCCTGGTCTGCTGATCAGCCCCGCCGCTGGCTGCTGTTGCTGGATAATGCCGATAATGTGCCCGCAGATGTGTTGGCGGCGCTGCTGAAGGGGCGCACCGAGCAGGGTGAAGACAGTGCCCGGGCTGCGGTATTGCTGATGGCCGGCTCCACAGCCCTGGCTGCACAGCTTGGTGAGTTTTCCGGGGCGGAGCTGCTGGACGGGCTCTATGAGATCCGGTTAAAACCCCTGGATCAGGACGATATCCGGCACTATTTGCAAAGTGCCTTTGACCGGGTGGGTGGCGATGCCAGCAGTGCCATCACACCAAGGGTATTGAGCCGGCTGGAGCAGGAGAGTGGCGGTTGCCTGGGCCGGTTGCGCCAATTGGCGCCACTGGTGCTGCTGGGGCTGACGGACCCGGCAGCACCGTCGTTACCTGAAGCGGGTGACGTGGGCAGTGTCCCCCCGGTGAAACAGTCACCTAGCCTGTCTATGCCATCCCTTGCCCGGCTGCGGCTTTGGGCCGGTCTGGCTCTGGGGCTGCTGGGCCTGTCGTTTTTACTGGTGTCACTGTTTTATGATGGCAGTGACAGCGACAGCGCTCCGGCACTGATTACCGAAGATGTTGAATTCAATGAGCTGGACCGGGTTCGTCAGGCCATGGGTGAAGATTCTCCGTCGGTGCAGTCCCCCCCAGAGATGGACCTGGTACAGCCAGAGCCGGGTGAGGCACTGGTTGAGCGCAGTGACCCCCTGTTTGCCCCGCAGACCGTAACGCCGCCGGTGACAGCGCCGGTGGAGCAGGCGCCGGTCACAGCCCAGTCAGAACCTGGAGTCGAGCCTGAATCAGCGCCGTCACCGGCTGAGAGTTCCCCGGAATCTTTCAGCCCGGGCTTGCCGGTCTATTTCCGTGACCAAGTGTGGATTGATTCCCGCGAGAGCGGAAATTACACCATTCAGTTGCTGGGTAGTTTTAACGAATCCACTGCCATACAATTTGTGCGTAATAATGCTGTAGATGGCATGGTATACGTACGTTCCAGCCACCAGGGGGAGCCCTGGTTTGTGGTTATAGTGGGGGACTACGGTGGGCGTGATGCCGCCCGCACTGCCCTGAGGCAGGGGTTACCAGCGGCGTTGCGGGAGGGGAATCCCTGGGTCAGACCGTTTGCCGGCCTTTAGCGTATAGCTAAACAGGCATTTTGATAGCTTTTCCGACTATCGCTCTTCTTTTTTATACCCACTAATAATTAATAACTGGCAAGAATTTGAGCAGAAAGGTGGCTGCATGTAAACTACGCAGCCCCTTTTCTCATGGTCAGCCGCCGCCGCTGCGCAGGTGAAAGTGCCAGGTAGCTGATAACGATGCATTTTACGAGAGAACGCTTATGACGACAGGTCTGTACCATCCCAGTGAGTTCAAAGATAACTGTGGATTTGGCCTTATTGCCCACACTGAGGGCGAAGCCAGCCACAAGTTA
>REBR01000200.1 GCA_007692645.1 Halomonadaceae bacterium
GCTCCACCAGCTGCTCGGTATCAGGCCGTGGAATCAGGGTGTGGTGGTTCACCCGCAAGGGCAGTGACCAGAACTCACGCTCACCCAACAGATAAGCCACCGGCGCCCCGGCCAGCCGTTGCGCCAATAGATCCTGAAAGCGTTGCCACTGGGTTGCGGTAAGGGGCTTTTCCGGCCAGGTATACAACCAAACCCGGGGCCGCTCCACCACGGCGCACAGTAACAACTGAGCATCCAGTTCAGGGCTGTCGGTCTGCCCGGGGCCTGCATCCGGATCAGCGCCCCCGGGGCTAGTGACAGCTCTGGCGGAAAGCTGCTGCACACCCTGTAAAAGTGCTTCTGCGACAGTCGGCGTCATAGGGGTTAATGCCCATCTCCGGAGAGGCTCGCCAGCAACTCCGCATGGTGCTCATGAAGCAGCGGCTCAATCACCGCATCCAGCCCCCCCTGCATTACCTCTTCCAGGCGGTACAGGGTCAGGTTGATGCGATGGTCCGTTACCCGCCCCTGGGGAAAGTTGTAGGTGCGGATACGCTCAGAACGGTCACCGCTGCCTACCAGGCTTTTGCGGGTATCCGCCTGCTCACCGGCAATACGTTCTTCCTGGGCCGATTGTAACCGGGCCTGGAGATAGGCCATGGCCTTGGCCCGGTTCTTGTGCTGGGAACGCTCATCCTGGCACTCCACCACGGTGCCCGTGGGTAAGTGGGTAATACGAATGGCGGAGTCGGTTTTGTTCACGTGCTGACCACCGGCCCCGGAGGCCCGGAAGGTATCCACCCGCAGGTCCCCCTTGTTGATCTCGATGGCGTCACTCACCTCCACTTCCGGCATGATGGCCACAGTGCAGGCTGAGGTGTGAATGCGTCCCTGGGATTCAGTTTCCGGCACCCGCTGTACCCGGTGGGCACCGGATTCGAATTTCAGGCGTCCATAGACTTCCGTGCCTTTTACCTCGGCGATGACTTCCCGGAAACCACCATGCTCTCCCAGGCTTTGACTCATAATCTCGATGCGCCAGTTCTGCTGCTCAGCGTAGCGGCTGTACATGCGAAACAGATCACCGGCAAACAGCGCCGCCTCATCACCGCCAGTACCGGCGCGGATTTCCAGATACGCATTGTTTCGGTCGTTGGGGTCACGGGGCAACATCAGCCGCTGCAGTTCCTGCTCCAGAGCCTGCAGCTGCTCCCGGGTAACTTCCGCTTCCTCCTGGGCCATGTCACGCATTTCCCGGTCGCCGTCCTGCAGCAGGGATTCCGTGTCTGCCAGATCCTGTAAAAGCCCCTTATAACGCTGATAGGCAACCACAACCGGTTCCGTCTCGGCATATTCCTGAGACAGGGTGCGGAACTGATTCTGGTCATTGATCACAGCGGGGTCAGATAACAGACCACTCACTTCTTCATGGCGATCAGACAACTGATCCAGCCTGTCGGCGATGGATGCTTTCATGGGGCTCCTGGTTACTGTAGCTAACGGTGGGGTGATGGGTCAGCGTTGCTGTTGTGAAGGTCCTGGGCTTTTGCCCTGGGAGCGTTATCATCGATTACTGTTAATGGCACCAGCCCGTGCAGCTCACGCAACCAGTCCGCGGCTTCACTGCGCCCCTCAGCGGTGGCTTTGCGCACCCGTACCGTGGGCTCATGGAGAAACTTATTGGTCAGACTGCGGGCCATACTGCGCAGCAGTGTCTCTGGATCCGCCCCGGCCTGCAAAGCCCGCAAGGCCTTATCCACTTCCTGGTCACGGAGGGTTTCGCTCTGCTGACGAAACTGCTTGAGTGTGGATACCGCATCCAGCGCCCGCAGCTGGTACATAAATTCAGAGGCGCCGGTCTCAATCAGGTGCTCTGCTTCCTGGGCAGCACCTTCCCGGGATTTCAGATTCTCAGCAATCACATCACGCAGGTCGTCCACGGTGTACAGGAAAACGTCATCCAGCTCTGACACTTCCTGCTCCACATCCCGGGGTACGGCAATATCCACCATGAACATGGGTTTATGCTTGCGCCGCTTGATCGCCCGCTCTACCGCCCCTTTACCGAGAATCGGCAGCTGACTGGCGGTGGAGCTGATGACGATGTCTGCCAGGTGCAGGGCATCGGGAATCTCTGCCAGACCGATGGCCCGGCAGCCCAGCTGCTTGGCCAGGGCATCCGCCCGGTCAGTGGAGCGGTTGGCGATGGTAATATCCTTCACTCCCACTTCCTGCAGATGCCGGGCCACCAGTTCTATGGTCTTGCCGGCGCCAATCAGCAGGGCGCTGTTACGGGAAAGGTCGGCGAAAATCTGCCTGGCCATGGACACCGCCGCATAGGCCACAGACACCGGATTTTCACCAATGGCAGTTTCCGTGCGCACCCGTTTGGCCACAGAAAAAGCATGTTCAAACAGGCGAGTCAGTTGGCTACCGGTAGTTCCCGCATCACGGGCCAGGGCATAGGCATCTTTCAACTGACCTAGTATCTGGGGCTCCCCCAGCACCATGGAATCAAGCCCGGAGGCGACTCGCATGATATGCCGGGCGGCCTCTTCCCCCCGGTAGCAGTAAAGACTTTCGGCAAATTCGGCGCTGTCCACATCCAGATAGGCACTCCACCAGGCAACCAGGCTATCCACATTGCCAGACTCCTGAGCCACGAAGAGTTCGGTGCGATTACAGGTGGATAGCAGGCCCAGCTCGAGAACTCCGGGCAGGCGGGCACCATTCTTCAGGGCAAGGATATGCTCACCTTCCGGGAAAGCGACGCGTTCGCGCAGGGCAACAGCGGCCGTGCGATGATTAATACCCAGAATCAGCAATGCGGTGCCACCTTGTAGCTACCCTGCCAGCCCATGGACACAGTGATGACAATGTGGGCAAGCTCAGGCTGTAAATGGACAACCCCTAGTTTACCGGCCCGAAGCTTCCGGTGCTACCTGAGCAGCGATTCACCGGCAGAGAAAGCTTGTGCCCTGGCAGTTGGGCAAGCCTGCCGGGCTGTGCCATTATAGGCTCACAGAGCGACCGGCTTGCCGCGCTGCCCTACCGGGCCAGCCCCGCCGCCACGGCCTCTTCCTGTACCCACTGCTACGGACCTGACATGCGCAACCCCCTGATACTGCCCCTGGGCGCCCTGATCCTTGTGCTAACCGGCTGCTCCGGCTTCAGCCCCCAGCCCCAGGATGAGGAGGACGTCACCAGGGACCCAACACCTGCGGTGCAGCATGACCCGGCGGCGGGGGACAAAATCATCCAGGTGCTGCAGGAAGTGCAATACCGGGACTTTCCCTCCGATGTGCTGTTTGCCCTGCTAACGGCAGAACTGGCTGCCCAGCGGGGACACTTCGATGTCACCCTGGCCAACTACGCCCAGGCGGCTCAGGACACCCGGGACCGGGGCATTATTCAGCGGGCAATTGTTATTGCCCAGGCCCTGGGTGCCAGTGAGGTGCAGAAGGAACTGGCAATACTCTGGCTGGAGAAGAACCCCAATGAACCCCAGGCTCTGCGGGTAGCTGCGGTACAGGCCATTGAACAGGGCAACTTTGAACAGGCACTGGTGTATATGGAGCGCCTCCATGATCAGGGAGAGCCCGCAGATTTCGACAACCTGGCCGCTTACGCCAACACCCTTGAAGCGGCTGAACAGGTTGAGCTGCTGGCCCTTTACCGGGAGCTCCACAGCCGCCACCCGGACTCTGCCGAGATCGGCTATAGCCTGGCCCTGCTTCAACACACCCTTGAGCAACATGAAGCCGCCCTGGCCACCCTGCAACCAGTGCTGACAAAACACCCGGATTACCAGCCCGCCAAACCCCTCAAAGGCAAGCTACTTTACGACATGAACCGCCGTCAGGAAGCCCGGGACTACCTGCGCACGCAAACCCGGCGTTATCCGCAAAATCGCCGCATGGGCATACTCTATGCCCGCATTCTGGTGGATAGCGGAGAGATGCAGGCCGCAGAAGACGAGTTTGCATTACTCATGCGCCGCTTCCCGGATGCTGAAGGCCTGCGACTGTCCCGGGCTCTGGTGGCTCTGGAGAACGGCAACCTGGATATTGCCGAGTCCCTGTTCCGGGACATGCTGGACGAGGGTCAGCATGGCAATGAAGCCCATTACTACCTGGGGCGCCTGCTGGAAGACCAGAACAAGTTGCCGGAAGCCTTGATGCATTTCGATCAGGTAGACAGTGGTCCCCGCTTTTTCTCCGCCCTGTCACGGGCCAGCACCATGCGCGCCCGAAAAGGTGAGCCCCTGCTGGTTCAGCAGCAGCTGGCCCAGTTGCGCCAGCAGCAGCCAGAACAGGCGGAACAGTTCTGGCTGGTGGAAATCAACATGCTGCTGGATCTGGATCTGCCCCAGAAAGCCATTATCGCCACCGGTGAGGCCCTGGAGGAATACCCGGACAACCACAACCTGCGCTATTCCCGGGCCATGCTCTACGAGCAGCAAGGCAAACTGGAGGCCATGGAGCTGGACCTGCGCCGGATTCTCGAAGCAGAACCCGACAACGCCACTGCCCTTAACGCCCTGGGCTACACCCTTACCATTCACACCGACCGCCATGATGAGGCCTACGAGCTGATTCGCAGAGCCCATTATCTGGAGCCTGAGAATCCCGCCATCATGGATAGCATGGGTTGGATCCTGTACCAGCGGGGTGAGTGGGAGGAAGCCCTGGAGCTGCTGAGCGAGGCCTTTGAGGCCATGCCGGATCCGGAGATTGCTGCCCATCTGGGGGAGGTGCTGTGGCAACAGGATCGCCAGGAAGAAGCCCGCCTGATCTGGCGCCGCACCCTGGCTGACGCCAATGAAGATGATAACATCACCCCCATTCTGGAAACCCTGGAACGCTTTAACCTGACCCCGGAGGAACTCTAATGCCGGTCCGCCACTTATTGCCTGCTGTCCTGCTGAGCAGTCTGTTGTTGCAGGCCTGTGTGACCGCACCGCCGCCGCCAGACCAGGACCACACCCGCACTGTACCGTCAGATTGGGCAGACCGGCAGCAGCGCCTGGCGGATTTTAATCAATGGAGCCTGCAGGGCAAAATAGCGGTGCGCCAGTCTGATCGCAATGATACCGGCGTGGTCCGCAGCTGGGACCAGTCCGGTGAGGAATTCAGCCTCACCGTGTCATCCTCGTTTATGGGCATGGGCAGCACCCGCCTGGAAGGCACCCCGGACTACCTCACCATTACCACCCCGAACGGGGAACAGCTGTTCTCAGAAGACCCAGAAGGATTGATTCGCCAGGCCCTGGGCTGGGAACTTCCCATTGCCGCTCTGGCCTATTGGGTTAGGGGCATGCCAGCCCCCGGCGATGACCACGAACTGTACTTTGATGACCAGGGCCGGTTGGGTTACGTGGTGCAGTCAGGCTGGGAAATCTACTACGAAAATCACCAGCCACTGGGGGACAATGGGGAAGGCCCGGTACTGCCCCGGCGCCTCACCGCCAGTAACGATGATGCCCTGGTACGACTGGTGGTGACAGGCTGGGAAAAGGCAGACTAAGCCCATGTATCAGGCAGCTTCCCTGACTCTGCCGGCGCCGGCCAAGCTGAATCTGTTTCTGCACATTACTGGCCGGCGGCCTGATGGTTACCATGAGCTACAGACCCTGTTCCAGTTTCTGAACTACTGGGATCTGCTAACCTTCAGCCCTCGCCAGGATGGGATAATAAGCCTCTCTGGCATGCCCGGGACCGGGGCGGCAACCGTGGCAGACGCTGACAACCTGATTACCCGGGCTGCCCGTCTGTTGCAGCCATTCGCCCCGGCGGGTGCCGGTGTCGATATTGTGATTCAGAAACAGTTGCCCATGGGTGGCGGACTTGGTGGTGGCAGCTCCAACGCCGCCACCACCCTGCTCGGCCTGAACCACCTCTGGGGCTGCCATCTGGGGCCTGAAGCCCTGGCGACAATGGGTCTGGCCCTGGGGGCCGACGTGCCGGTATTTATCCATGGCAGGGCCGCCTGGGCGGAAGGTGTCGGGGAACGTCTCACACCGGTAAGCCCCCCTGAAGACTGGTTTGTGGTGCTGGTCCCGGACTGCCATTGCAACACCGGTGAAGTTTTCCGCCATCAGGGGTTGACACGGGACACACCGAAAAGCAGAATACGCACCGCTTTTGAGGGGAACCTAAACGCCTTCAAAAACGACTGTGAGCCGGTAGTTCGGGACATGTATCCACCAGTGGCACAAGCGCTGGATTGGCTGAATAAACGAACTACAGCGCAGCTCACCGGCACGGGGTCTTGCGTTTTCGGACGCGTCAGCACACAATCTGCAGCGCAGCGTGTACTGACCGAGAGACCCTCAGGCATCGAAGGATTTATCGCCCAAGGCATGAATCGTTCGCCGCTGTTAACTCGGCTAAGTGAGCTGTACTGATGCCGGACAAGCACGACATTGGGGTGTCGCCAAGTGGTAAGGCAACGGGTTTTGATCCCGTCATGCGCAGGTTCGAATCCTGCCACCCCAGCCATCTTCCCCCCTATTCTGCTTACCTGATCGAGACGCAACTCAGAAGGATTCCACCGTGTCCAAACTGATGGTCTTTGCGGGCAATGCCAACCCCGAACTTGCCCAGAAAGTCGTCCAGAAACTGCACCTTCCCATGGGTGACGCCACCGTCAGCAAGTTCAGCGACGGCGAAACCACTGTTGAAATCAACGAGAATGTGCGCGGTCAGGATGTATTTATCATCCAGCCCACCTGCAACCCCACCAATGACAACCTGATGGAACTGGTGGTCATGGCCGATGCCTTACGCCGTGCCTCAGCAGCCCGCATCACCGCTGTCGTGCCCTACTACGGCTATGCCCGGCAAGACCGCCGGGTGCGCTCCATGCGGGTGCCCATCAGCGCCAAGCTGGTGGCCGACATGATGACCAGCTCCGGTATTGACCGGGTGCTGACCGTGGACCTGCACGCTGACCAGATCCAGGGCTTTTTTGATATCCCCGTGGACAACATCTACGCCACACCGGTGTTGCTGGAAGACATTGAGCGGCAGAACTTCGAGAACTTCGTGGTGGTCTCTCCTGATGTGGGCGGTGTGGTGCGGGCCCGGGCCATTGCCAAGTTGCTGGATGACGCAGACCTGGCCATTATCGACAAGCGCCGGCCCAAAGCCAATGTCAGCCAGGTGATGCATATCATCGGTGATGTGCGGGGCAAAACCTGTATTCTGGTGGATGACATCGTGGATACCGCCGGCACCCTGTGCAAGGCAGCCAATGCCCTGAAAGAACATGGCGCTGAACATGTGGTGGCCTATATCACCCACCCGGTGCTGTCTGGCCCTGCGGTGGAAAACATTATGGCATCACAATTGGACGAACTGATTGTGACTGACACCATCCCATTGAGTGACAAAGCCAAAGAATGTGATAAAATCCGCCCCCTTGATATGTCGGGCCTGATCGCGGAGTCCATCCGCCGGGTCTGCAATGAAGAATCCATCAGCGCCATGTTTGATTACAACGCCGCAGAATAACCGGCGCCATCAAGCACGCTGAATAAGCAACGGGGCCTGTCGCCCCGCCGACACATGGGGCCTCGCGGCTCCATGTTTCGTTTACCGCAAGCAGCACAATCCGGCCTGGTCGCGGGCCCTGTGACTGCGAAAGAGGATCTGTCCCATGGCACAAGAATTTGAACTGGAAGCTTTCCACCGTGACGTCAAGGGGAAGGGTGCGAGCCGCCGCCTGCGTCGTGTGGAGCGTAAAATGCCCGCCATCGTCTATGGCGGTGAAAATAAAGAGCCGGTGATGCTGACTCTTTGGCACAACGATCTGAAAAAGGCCATCGAAAACGAAGCCTTCTTCTCCCACGTGCTGACCCTGAACATTGAAGGCAAGAAAGAGAAAGTCATCATCAAGGATCTGCAGCGTCACCCCTACAAGCCGCTGCTGACCCACGCTGACTTTATGCGGGTTGAGAAAGGCCACAAGATCACAGTACAGGTGCCTATCCACTTCCTGAACGAAGACACTGCACCGGCGGTCAAGCTGCAGGGTGGCGTCATCGCTCACCAGATGAACGAAGTGGAAATCGAGTGTCTGCCCGACGATCTGCCAGAGTTCATTGAACTGGACGTGCAGGATCTGGAAATGGACCAGGTAGTTCACATCTCTGAGCTGAAGCTGCCCAAAGGCGTGGTGTCTGTTGCCCTGCAGCACGGCGAAGATTATGACCACCCCGTTGTTTCCATCCACTTGCCACGGGCTGCCAAGGCCGATGACGAAGGCGAGACTGAAGACGAAGAAGGCGAAGGAGAAGGCAAAAAAGACAAGGAGTAATTCCTTGTCCTGCCGGCAGGGTCTATGCAGCAACCATCAATACAATTGATCGTGGGCCTGGGCAATCCAGGCCCCGAGTATGCAGCAACCCGCCACAATGCCGGCGACTGGTTCGTGCAAGCCCTGGCCCGTGAAACGGGCCAGGTGCTGCGACCGGAAAAGAAATTCCACGGACTGTACTGCAAGGTCCATTGGCAGGGCCATGACCTGCATCTACTGACCCCCACCACTTTCATGAACCGCAGCGGCCAGTCCGTCAAAGCCCTGTGCGACTTTTTCAAAATCACTCCCGAACAGGTACTGGTGGCTCATGATGAGCTGGACCTGCCAGTGGGCACTGCTCGCTTCAAGAAAAGCGGTGGCCATGGGGGCCATAACGGCCTGCGGGATCTGATTAACCACCTGGGCAGCCGGGACTTTCCCCGCCTGCGTCTGGGTATCGGCCACCCAGGCAACAGCAAGCTGGTGGTCAATTATGTATTATCCCATGCCGGTAAACGTGAGCGTGAAGCCATCGATACCGTCATTGACGACGCCATCCGCAGCCTGCCGGACCTGCTGTCCGGGGACTGGGGACGGGCCATGAATTATTTACACAGCATTCAGCCAGACGGCTGAAGCCAGCATACCGAGGCAATTATGGGTTTCAAATGCGGCATCGTCGGCCTGCCCAATGTCGGCAAGTCCACTCTCTTTAACGCCCTGACCAAGGCGGGGGTGGGTGCAGAAAACTTCCCTTTCTGCACCATTGAACCCAGTGCCGGCACCGTGGCCATGCCTGACCCCCGCCTTGACCGGCTGGCGGAGATCGTCAAACCACAGAAAGTGGTCGCCACCACCATGGAATTTGTGGATATTGCAGGCCTGGTGGCCGGTGCCTCCAAAGGCGAGGGCCTGGGCAACCAGTTCCTGGCCAATATCCGTGAAACCGAAGCCATCGCCCACGTAGTGCGTTGCTTTGAAGACGACAACGTCATTCATGTGGCCAATAAAATTGACCCCGCGGCGGATATTGAAACCATTAACACCGAGCTGGCCCTGGCCGACCTGGATACCGTGGAAAAAGCGGTTAAACGAGCCGAGCGGGCCGCCAAAGGCGGCGACAAGCGGGCCAAGGCCCAGCTTGAGGTGTACAACAAGTTGCTGCCGGTGCTGAACGAAGCCAAGCCGGTGCGCTCTATGGGCCTCTCTGAGGACGAGCTGGAGCTGATCAAGGAGATCTGCCTGCTTACCATCAAGCCCACCATGTACATTGCCAACGTCAGCGAGAGCGGGTTTGAAAACAACCCTCTGCTGGATCAGGTCATAACCATTGCCGAAGCCGAGGGGGCCGTGGTGGTGCCCATCTGCAACCAGATTGAAGCGGAAATCGCGGAACTGGAAAATGATGAGAAAACGGAATTTCTGGCCGATATGGGCATGGGGGAGCCGGGCCTGGACCGGGTAATCCGCGCCGGCTACCGCCTGCTGGGCCTGCAGACCTACTTCACCGCCGGGGTGAAGGAAGTGCGCGCCTGGACCGTTAAAATTGGCGCAACTGCCCCCCAGGGAGCAGCGGTTATCCATACCGACTTTGAAAAAGGCTTTATCCGCGCAGAAGTGGTAGGTTATGAGCACTTTGTTGACCACAATGGCGAACAGGGCGCAAAAGAAGCAGGTAAATGGCGACTGGAAGGCAAGGAATACATCCTGCAGGACGGGGATGTGGTGCATTTTCGCTTCAATGTATAGCCAGACCTGTCCAAGGGCCGGATCCCGGCTTGACAGTCAGGTCAAAAATCCAGAGAATACGCGCCTTCTGATAAGACACTCCGGGTCTGATCGGAACAGTTTACTGGCAAGGTAGCTCAGTTGGTTAGAGCACAGCACTCATAATGCTGGGGTCGCGAGTTCGAATCTCGCCCTTGCTACCAGTACCGTAAAAACCCGTCTTATGGCGGGTTTTTTTGTGCCGGAAGAAAAATTCTGACTTTCTTGTTGTGCTAATGTATGTCCTGGATTACAAGGGATTGACCGAACCACAGGAAACAAGTCAGCGTGTCATTAAGCAGACCAACAAAGATTCAACACCACAAAGAGGGTGCCCGTGTCGGATTTAATTAAAGTATCCCCCGGGGTATTGGCCGTAGGGGAACCACTGCCCTGGCCCATCTATGATGGTGATGGCAATCTGCTGGTTTCTCAGGGCTATGTCATCAGCAATGAACGACAACTGGACAGTCTTTACAGTCGCGGCCTTTTCTTTCCTGCCCCAAAGCGCCATAACCGCCTTCTTGAGGATCTTCCGGAACCCCAGCGCATCAGTCCTTTTGCGGAGCTTCCCACTTTGGAGGAGCGCCTTAATCAGTCCCTGAACGGCATCCTTACCGGCAATCAGGGCGCCCCGGAGCGCATACAGGGTTTGGCCCGGCATCTGGACCGGCTTTGCCAGGATGACACCGATGCCTGCATTGCCCTGATGATGCTCCATGCCGGTAACGCCAGTGCCCATACCCAATCCCTGCACCATGCCCTGCTGTGCCAGCTGGTGGCTCGCCAGATGGGTATGACCACCACTGAAAGCTGCCGCCTGATGGCAGCAGCTCTGACCGCCAACCTGGCGCTGCGCCCGCTGCAGGACAAGCTCAATACAAACCCTGCGCCCTTAAACGATGCCCAGAGAGCCATTATCAGCAAACACCCCCAACTGGGGGAAAGTGCCTTGCGCAAGGTGGGGGTGCGGGATTCACAGTGGCTGGCTATTGTCGGACAGCACCACGAAAGGGGCGACGGCAGCGGCTACCCCCTGGGACTGAAAAGTGAGGCCATTCTTGATGGTGCCCGCATACTGGGTATGGCAGAGCATTTTATCGCACTGATTACCAAGCGGGCCTACAACCAGCAGCTCGGGCCAGCCCAGGCCCTGCTGGAGGTGCTCTCCTCAGCCAAGGATCAACAGGAGCAGGAAATCCGGGAAGCCCTGGCAGAGGCCCTCAGCGCTTTTCCTCCAGGCAGCCTGGTGACACTGAGCAATGGGGAAATCGCCATTGTCACCCACCGCCCCCGCAAGCACGATGCACCTCGTATCAAGGCCATTGTTGGCGCCAACGGTACCCCCTTTCACGGGGGTTTCCCCCGGGATAGCAATGAAAAGACCTACCAGATTGAAGGGGCCACGACCCTAAAGCGAATGCCGGCACTGAACCCGGCTGAACTGTGGGGTTATCGATAATGTTGTTACTGGGCAGCCCCGGATACCCATGAACCAGGATCAGGCCGTTATTCTCACCATTCTGGCCATCACCGTAGGGATGTTTCTCTGGGGTCGCTGGCGCCATGACATGGTGGCCCTGGGGGCACTGCTGGCTTGCGTGCTAACGGGTCTGGTACCAGGAGCGGTGGCCTTTGCGGGCTTTGGTCATCCCGCGGTGATTACCGTGGCCTGTGTGCTGATCCTCAGCTATGGTTTGCAGCGCACCGGTGCCGTGGATGCCCTGGCACAGCGACTGCTGCCCACGGGCACTGGTCCCATGGTGACCATTGCCGCCCTGTCAGGGCTGGGTGCCGTGCTCTCTGCCTTCATGAATAACGTAGGGGCTATGGCACTGCTGATGCCCGTTGCCATCCAGATTGCCCGTAAACACGACCTGACACCAGGCAAGACCCTGATGCCACTGGCTTTTGGCACCATTCTGGGGGGCATGACCACTTTGATCGGTACCCCCCCTAACCTGATTGTCTCCGGCTTTCGCGCTGAGGCGGGGCTGGGCAGTTTTGGCATGTTCGATTTCTCACCGGTAGGGCTTGTGGTGGCGGTGGTGGGGGTGTTGTTTATTGCTCTGGCAGGCCGCTTCCTGGTGCCGGCCCGAGACCAGGCAGGAGCAGACAGCTTTGATACCGGCACCTACCTCACGGAGGTGCGGGTCAAAAAAGGTGGCAAGGCCGCCGGTAAAACCCTGCGTGAGCTGGAATCTGACCTGGAAGAAGCAGACGCCCAGATTGTCGGCATGGTCCGTAGCGCCTTGCGGGTCTCTGCCCCCAACACCAGCCGGGTACTGCAGCCTGGCGACATTCTGGTCCTGGAGGCGGAACCGGAAGCCCTCTCCGGCGTGTTGTCCGGCCTGGGACTGGTTCTGGACAGTGAAGACGATAACCCGGAAAAGGACGCCGAAGAGAGCCCCAGCGACGAGGATCAGCAAGACTCCAAGGCAGAGCGGAAAAAAAGCCGTGAAGACCGCAAAGACGGTGAGGATATTGAGCTGCAGGAACTGGTGGCTATGCCTGGCTCTGCACTGATTGGCCGCTCCGCCGATGAGCTGGGGCTGCGGGCCCGCCTTAACCTGAACCTGCTGGCCATTTCCCGGGAAGGCATGCGCTCCATTAAACGCCTGCGCTCCACCCCCATTCAGGCCGGGGATGTCTTGTTGATGCAGGGTCGCCCGGAGGGGTTATCGGGATTTTCCAGCGAATTTGGCTGTGCACCACTGGCCAGTCGCTCCATCACCATTCCTGACCGGCGCCAGGCCACCATTGCCACCCTGGTCATGGTGGGGGCCATTGCCGGTGCTGCCTTTGGCCTGCTGCCTGCGGCCATCTCCTTCGCCACTGGGGTACTGGTTTTTATGGCTCTGTTGATAGTGCCCCCAAGGCAAGTATACGACACCATAGACTGGCCGGTGATTGTGCTGCTGGCAGCCCTGATTCCGGTGGCCGGGGCCATGGCCACCACCGGCACGGCTGATCTTATCGCCAGTATATTGCTGACGAATCTGGCCCAGGGCAATACCATTATCGCCCTCACCGCCATTCTGGTGGTCACCATGGTGCTGTCGGACTTTATGAACAATGCGGCCACCGCTGCAGTGATGTGCCCTATTGCCATCAGCTCTGCCGCCCAGCTGGATGTAAATCCGGATTCTTTCCTGATGGGGGTGGCTATTGGCGCCTCCTGCGCCTTCCTGACACCCATTGGCCACCAGAACAACACCTTGATTCTGGGTCCCGGGGGCTTTCGTTTTGGCGACTACTGGCGCCTGGGGCTGCCCCTGGAAATTCTGGTGGTAGTGGTGAGTATTCCCATGCTGCTTTGGGTCTGGCCCCTGTAGATCCGGTACAATGCCGCTACCATTATCAGGCGCTGGCGACGCCGGCCAAAGCCCTCAGATGCTCGCAGAAGGTCAGGGAATTCACCAAACGGGACACTAGTTATGTTATTTGCCATTTTAATCGGTGGGGCCATCGGCTTCGCTTTCGGCCGCTTGCCGGGCTTTGTGATCGGGGCGGTGATTGCAGCGCTGCTGGTGCAGTGGGCCAAGTTCAAGATCTACCAGCGGCTGCGCTCGGTGCAGTCTGAGTTTTCAAATTCTGTGTTTGCGGTGAT
>REBR01000201.1 GCA_007692645.1 Halomonadaceae bacterium
AATACCGATGGCCGCCGTAAGCGTCCCATGAAGACCTACCGTAACCCTCACACCGGTGAAACCGTGCAGACCCGTGGTGGTAACCACAAGGTACTGAATGCATGGCGTAAGCAGTATGGCAGTGATGAAGTTGCCGGGTGGCAGCAGGACTGATTGTCTCTGCCGGGTTCGCCCCCCTTGGCGAACCCGGGTTCCTGAGGTAATCTTCAGGTGCCCTGTGTTGCGGGCTTCTGTGGTGTGGACCTTGTCAGGTCCGCCAGAGGAGTCCGCTGCACAGTGCAGCTTCCCCCCACTCATACTTCATGGATGACCTATGCACGCTGTAATCCTCTCCGGCGGTTCCGGCACCCGACTCTGGCCTCTGTCCCGGCAGGCCTATCCCAAGCAGTTTCTGAATCTCAATGGTCCTCATTCCCTGTTGGCAGACACCCTGGTACGGGCTTTGGCTGTGCCTGGCTGTGATCAGGTGGTGGCGATTACCAATGAGGCGCACCGGTTTGTGGTGGCGGCAGAGATGCAGCAACACGGTGGCCACCATGCCAGCAGTATTCTGCTGGAGCCGGTGGGGCGCAACACGGCCCCTGCTATTGCCCTGGCAGCTCTGCGGGTGCAGGAAGATGACCCCCGGGGGCAATTGCTGGTATTACCCTCCGATCATGTGATCAATGACCAGGATGCCTTTGTAGCGGCAGTGGCCCAGGGTCAGGAAGCGGCGGACCAGGGAAAGCTGGTGACCTTTGGGGTGGTACCTACCAGCCCCCACACCGGGTATGGCTATATTCGCGGGGGCAAGGCGCAAGGTAACTCAGCCGCACTGCCGGTGAGTGAGTTTGTGGAGAAGCCGGACCAGGCCACTGCTGAGGGTTACCTGAAAGCGGGTAACTACTTCTGGAACAGCGGTATGTTCCTGTTCCGGGCAGACCGCTACCTGGAAGAGTTGGGGCGTTTCCGGCCGGAGATTCTGGCCGCCTGCCAGAAAGCCTACGAACAGAAACAGGGTGACCTGGATTTTGTGCGGGTGGATGAGGCCGCATTTGCTGCCTGTCCTGATGATTCCATTGACTATGCAGTGATGGAGCACACAGAAGATGCCGTTGTACTGCCGTTAAATGCGGGCTGGAGTGATATCGGTTCCTGGAGCGCTCTGTGGGATCTGAAAGCCACGGATGAACAGGCCAACGTGCTGGAAGGGGATGTGATTACCGAGGATGTGTCCGGCTGTTACATCCATTCAGAAGGTCGCCTGATTGCGGCCATGGGGCTGGATAACCACGTCATTGTGGAAACCGGCGATGCCGTGCTGGTGGCCCATAAAGACCGGGTGCAGGATGTGAAGCTGCTGGTGGATCAGCTTAAGGCCCAGGGCCGGGAAGAGTACAAGCTGCACCGCAAGGTACACCGCCCCTGGGGCTCCTATGAAGGCATTGCCCGGGCCGACCGTTTTCAGGTCAAGCGCATTACCGTGAACCCCGGTGCGCGTCTGTCTCTGCAGAAACATCACCACCGTTCTGAGCACTGGGTCATCGTCAAGGGCTCGGCAATTGTCACCCGGGGTGAAGAAGAAGTATTGTTAACAGAGGATCAGTCCACCTATATCCCCCTGGGTGTGGTGCACCGGCTCACCAACCCCGGGGTTATTCCCCTTGAGGTGATTGAGGTGCAAACCGGCAGTTATCTGGGGGAAGATGATATTGTGCGGTTTGAGGATATTTACAGCCGGGTTTAGGGCCTTGCACGCAAGAGGGCGCAAGGATGCGCCATAACAACAAAGGGAATTGATGATGCGCCAATGGCAAGAAATTCTAGAACCTCAGGTACAGCGGGCATTACAGCAGGCCGACCAGGCAGTGCGCTCCCGTGGTGGAGATGCGGTATCACTGGAAGACTTTCTGCTGAGCCTGCTGGAATTACCCGCCTTGCCGGTGTTTCTGCGCCGCCACGGTATCGATCTGGATGAGCTCACCCGCACCATTCAATGTGAGCAGCCCCTGATTGCCTTGCCCGCAGCCAGTGAGGGCCTGTCTGCCCAGCTGTTACGCTGGCTGGGGCAGGCCCGTGAAATCCACGGGGATGGCTGGCTGACCCTGTGGCAGTTGCTGGGGGTGCTGGTGCATAGCTGTGAGCTGCTTTCAGAGAAGGCCTATGTGGCGGTGCTGGAGCAGATTCCCCCGCAACATTGGCAGGCCCCACAACTGACCACAGAGGTTCCGGTTACCCCCTCTTTCCTGTCAGCCCATCATTTTTCCTCAGGCCCTTTACCTGCCGCCCCCCTGATCTCTGAAACCCTGCTGAGCTGTGCCAACCGTTTGATTGCCCAGGTGCTGAGTCAGCAGCATGTGGCCTTGTGGTTGCAGTGTGACCACGGGCCATTGGCCCGTTCCCTGCTGGGTCAGTTACAGCAGGCGCTGGCGTTGCAGGGGGTAGAGGGTAACAGGGAGTGCCGCTGGTGCTGTATCAGCCGTGAGGCGCTGACTGGTGAGGGCTTCAGCCCTTCCCGATGGTTGCGTGCCCTGGGGCTGGAGCCGCCGGCGCATCGGCTACTGGTGCTGGATGGGGTGACCCCGGAGTTGTGGCGTACCCGCATAGAGAAAGATGGCCTGTGGTACTGGAACCGGCTGTTATCGCGACCAGGCCTGACGGTGATTCTGCGCAGTGGTTTTTCCGGTGAGGGCCATGAGCGGGCCTGCCACTGGCTCTCCAGTCAGTTCGATGGTGCCCTGGCACGCCTGTCTGTACCTCAGCCCCGGGTGGTGGATGTTCAGGCCAGGCTGCACTTTCATCATGCCCGCCTGGAGCAGGAGCTGGGGGTGCAGGTAGAATCCGCGGCTCTGGACGTCGCAGCCTTTGCCACCGCCCAGGGCTCTCCGGAGATGCCCGCCACAGAACGCATTGGTAACGGCCCGGAGGCGGATGCGGTGCTGGCAGCTGCGGCGGCGGCCCTGCGCTGGCAGCAGCAGGGCGGGCCGGTGTCGTTGCAGTCGGTGGAGAACCGTTGCCGCTCCGCCCGGCAGCGGCAGTTGATCAGCCTGGCCCGTGGCGAAACACTGCCCGCAACGGAAGAGCCGGAAGATCTGAACCTGTGGCGCACGGCAGAAGAGGTGCATTGGCGGGAGAATGCCCCAGAACTTCCACTGGTGTTAAGCGCTCGCCAGGTGCAGGCCTATCTGGCGGGGAATCACCGGGCCAGGACGGTGAATTAATCAGTAATGGGGTGGGGGGGCATCGTCAGGACTCTCCTGGGGTTGGCCGCTGCCGGACTGCAGGGATTTGAGCTGGTCCTGCAACAGGCGGTTGGCATCCCATAACCGGTTCAGTGCCAGTTGCTGGTGGCTGACCTGGTCATTCAGTGTACTCAGTAATTCTTCCTGAAATGTAGCCTGGGTTTCCAGGGCATCGAGCCTTTGTTCCAGGCGGAGCTCCCGCCTGTCTGTGTCAGGGCTGTTAACCGGGTGATCAGGGGTGGCTTGGTGCTCGCCCATGGGCTGCCTCCTCAGGGTGGTTGTGGTGAGTGGCGCATTACTATCGTGAACCCGGGGTAGCATCTGCTATCATGCTCGCCGAAGCCGCAGCCCGATGTCCGGGGCTTTCAGGTCCGGGGCAGAGTCTATCGGTCAGTAAAGCCAGTTTACACGTTTATAGCGGGTGCTGCGGGGACATTTAGCGGGTCTTTGTGCCGTGGCCCGGATTATCATTATGACCTTAATAAAAGTATTGAAAGAGAGTAACCCATCATGCAATTGAATCGTAAAGCCCTGTTGGCAGCCTTACTGGTATCCCTGCCGGCGCCATTTTTTCTCGGGTTATTGCTGCAGGTCAGTAATATTACCCTGGCTGGCGGCACCCCGGATAATCTGGTGGCCTATGGGCTGTTGTATCTGCTGTTTGTCGTTATGGGCCTGTTGACGGTCTTGCTGGCCACTGCCAGACCGGGTCCCCGGCTGAAGGCTGCCGCCAACGAGCTGGCGCCAAATCGTGCTGCTGCCGGTCCCGTGACCCTGGCGAAAGGGGAAGAAGAGGGCACCGTGAAGTGGTTTAACGTCAAGAAAGGGTTTGGTTTTATTACCCGTGAAAATGGCGACGATATTTTTGTGCATTTTCGTGCCATTCAGGGCCATGGCCGACGGGTACTGCGCCAGGGCCAGCGGGTGAAATACCACGTGGTTGATGCGGACAAGGGCCTGCAGGCCAATGATGTCACTGTGACTGACGGCTCCGACGAGGAGTAACCCTGGTTACTGTACCCAGCTACTGGGGCAGTAACAGCCGCTCAAGCATGCCTTCATAGATGGCCGACAGGGTATCCAGGTCGGCCACGGAAACCCGCTCATCCACCTTGTGGATGGTGGCGTTCACCGGCCCCAGTTCCACCACCTGAGCCCCGGTGGGGGCGATAAAACGCCCGTCAGAGGTCCCCCCTGCCGTGGACAGTTCTGCCTGCAGACCTGTTTGCGCCGCCACAGCCGCCACAGCGGCATCTACCAGTGCACCCGCGCTGGTGAGGAATGGGTGGCCGCTGATGTGCCAGTCCAGCCGGTAGTCCAGCTCGTGGTTGTCCATAATGGTGCGCACCCGCTTCTGCAATTGATCTGCAGTAACCTCGGTGCTGAAGCGAAAATTGAAGCGAATCTCCAGGGAGCCGGGAATCACATTGCTGGCGCCGGCACCGGCGGTGACGTTGGTCACCTGAAAGCTGGTGGCGGGGAAAAATTCATTGCCCTGATCCCAAACCGTCTGGGTCAGCTCTGCCAGCATCGGGGCTGCCCGGTGCACCGGGTTATCCGCAAACTGGGGGTAGGCCACATGGCCTTGTGCGCCGTTAATGGTCAGGGTGCCGCTCATGGAGCCCCGGCGGCCGTTTTTCAGGGTATCCCCCACCTGCCGGGTGCTTGAGGGTTCCCCCACCAGACACCAGTCGATTTTCTCGTCCCGGGCTTCCAGTGTTTCTATCACTTTCACCGTGCCATCGGCTGCCGGGCCTTCTTCGTCGCTGGTAATCAGCAAAGCCAGGGAGCCGGCGGTGTCCGGGTGGCGGGCCAGAAAGCGCTCACTGGCGGTGATAAAGGCTGCAATGCTGCCTTTCATATCCGCCGCACCCCGGCCAAACAACTCCCCATTTTTTACCTCAGCGGCAAAAGGGGGGGAGCTCCACTGGTCTTCCGGGCCTGTGGGCACCACATCCGTATGCCCGGCAAACACCAGCAGGGGGCCCTGCTTGCCCCGGCGGGACCAGAGGTTGTCCACCTCACCAAAGCGCAGGTGTTCATTGGCAAAGCCCATGGCCTCCAGGCGGTCTGCCAGCAGTTGCTGGCAACCCGCATCCTCCGGCGTCAGTGAGGGGCGCCGGATCAGTTCCCGGGCCAGATGCAGGGTAGCGGAACCGGCTTCAGCGGTGGTGTCGGCCATGGCAGGGTGTTCCTTAGTTGTTGGCGTGCAAAGCGTCGTTCAGGGCGATGGCGGTTTTGTTGCTGCGGCATTCCACGGCACCGGACTCGGAATTGCGGCGGAACAGCAGATCGCTCTGGCCTGCCAGATCACGGGCTTTGACCACTTTAACCAGCTCACCCTGGTCATCCAGCAGCTGCACTTTGGTGCCGGCGGTGAGATACAGGCCCGCTTCCACGGTACAGCGGTCTGCCAGGGGAATACCGATACCGGCATTGGCCCCCAGCAGGCAGTTTTTGCCCACAGAAATGATGATGTTGCCGCCCCCGGAGAGGGTGCCCATGGTGGAGCAGCCGCCCCCGAGGTCCGAGCCTTCACCGATCATGACACCCGCAGAGACCCGGCCCTCAATCATGGATTTGCCTTCAGTGCCGGCATTGAAGTTGATAAAGCCCTCGTGCATAACAGTAGTGCCTTCACCCACGTAAGCTCCCAGACGAACCCGTGAGGTGTCGGCAATACGCACACCGGAGGGCACCACGTAATCGGTCATCTGGGGGAATTTATCCACGGACTTCACTTCCAGCAGGCGGCCGGAAACCCGGGCCTGGAGCTGGGCCTGAGACAGTTCGCGCAGGTCTACCGCGCCTTCGTTGGTCCAGGCCACGTTGGGCAGCAGGGCAAAGATGCCGTCCAGTTTCAGGCCGTGGGGTTTCACAAAGCGGTGGGAAATCAGGTGCAGTTTCAGGTACACCTCCGGGGTGCTGCTGGCGGTGGCATCCGTCTCCAGCAGGGTAACCACTACCGGGCGAATGCTTTCGCTGGCCAGGTCTGCCAGTTGGGCCTGTTCCTCATAACCGGCTTTGCGCAGTTCGTCCGCCAGGGGCTGCAGCTGATTGGCTTCCGCAGAGACCGCCTGGTTGCCACTTTCAAGCTCGCTGAAGGCATTACGCACCAGCGCCAGCAGTTTTGCCTCCGGCTGGTAAACCGGGTGCTGATAGAAAACTTCCAGCCATTCCTGCTGCTGGTTTTTAGTGCCGATGCCGATACCGAATGCAAAACTCATGATGGGTCGAAGCTCCAAATCTGGGGGGTTAATAGTGTCTAGTGTGAACCCGGGCGTCAGCCCAGTCGAGCCTGCCAGTCTTCCGGGTCAAAGCCGGTGCTGAGCTGCTCACCGCTGTCCAGCAGTGGCCGTTTGATCAGGGTCGGGGTCTCCAGCAGTAAAGCCACTGCCCCGTCGTCGTTCAGGTTGTCACGAATCTCCTGGGGGATTTTCTTCCAGGTGGGGCTGCGCTGGCTGATCAGTGTGAAGCGGTCCATGCGGGAGAGCCAGTCACGGATCTGACCTTCAGTGATGCCGTCTTTACGAAAGTCATGGTACTGGAAGGGGATATTGCGCTCTTCCAGCCAGCGGCGGGCCTTGCGTACCGCGTCGCAATTGCTGATGCCATATAACGTCACACTCATAGGGGGCTCCCTCTGTGGTTAATCAGTCCGGGTCATGGAGGTTAGGGGTTAAAGGTGCGGATAAAGCGAGCGATGCGCTGGGCCGCTTCCAGGCACTCCGCCTCCGGGGCCACCAGGGCCATGCGCACCCGGCCGCTACCGGGGTTGAAGCCATCCACGGTGCGTGACAGGTAGCTGCCGGGCAGCACGGTCACATGCTCCCGGGCAAACAGTTCCCGGGCAAAGGTTTCTTCATTCATGGGAGTTTGTGGCCACAGATAAAATCCCGCCTCCGGTGCGCTCACCGTCATATGGGGGGCCAGCACCGGGATGACCTGTTCAAATTTACTGCGATAAGCGGCCCGGTTATCTACCACATGGGCCTCATCCTGCCAGGCGCTGATGCTGGCCAGCTGGTGATGGGTGGGCATGGCGCAGCCATGATAGGTGCGGTAGCGCAGGAACTGGCTGATCAACGTGGCGTCCCCCGCTACAAAGCCGGAACGCAGACCCGGCAGGTTGCTGCGCTTCGACAGGCTGTGGAACACCAGGCAGCGGCTGAAATCCCTGCGCCCGTCGCTGGCGCAGGCCTGCAGCAGGCCCAGGGGTGGCTCACCTTCCCGGGGGTAGAGCTCGGAGTAGCACTCATCGGCCGCAATCACAAAATCAAAGTGGTCCGCTTTCTCCAGCAGATCTTCATAGACGGCCTGGGTCATCACCGCCCCATTGGGGTTGCCGGGGGAGCACAGGAACAACAGCTCGCAGCGTTGCCAGACGGCATCGGGTATTGCGGCATAATCCGGCAGCCCACCCAGTTCATCCCGGCAGGGCACAAACCAGGGGGTGGCACCGGCCAGAAAGGCCGCCCCTTCATAGATCTGGTAAAACGGATTGGGGCAGATCACCAGGGGGTCGGGCTTATCCCCCACCAGGGTCTGGGCAATGGCGAACAGCGCCTCACGGGTGCCGTTGACGGGCAATACCTGTTGTTCGCTGTCCAGTGGGCAGGTGTCCAGGTTGAAGCGCTGATTGGCCCAGCCGGCGATGGCCTGGCGCAGCTCTGGCAGCCCTTTGGTACTGGGGTAAACGGCCACTTTGGGCAGAGCTTCCTGCAGGGTCTGCAGCACATGGGCCGGGGCCGGGTGCTTGGGCTCGCCAATGGACAGGGCAATGTGGCGGCGCTCAGCAGGGGGCGTAATGCCCCTGAACAGGGTCGCCAGTTTTTCAAAGGGATAGGGCTGTAGTCGTTCCAGATCGGGGTTCATGGGTCTGTGTGTCCGTTGGCACCGGTAATTTCATCCAGTTGCTGGCACAGCTCATCATGCAGCTGCTGACACAGTTCCTGGTCCTGAATCGGGTCGCCGCTCTGGTCGGTGACAAAGAAAACGTCTTCCACCCGCTCACCCAGGGTAGCAATTTTGGCGTTCACCAGGCGTACCTGCAGCGACAGCAGTATACGGGCAATACGAGCCAGCAGGCCGGGGCGGTCCGGGGTGATCACCTCCAGCACCGTGCGCTGGTTAAGGGTCTCGTTAGACAGTGTTACCTGGGTGGGAAAGGCAAAATGCTTGAGCTGGCGGGAAACCCGGCGCTGGATAATGTCCGGGTAGTCTTCCGGGTCGTCCAGCTCTTCCACCAGCCGCTGGCGGGTGCGGTCCCGGCGGGCCGGGTCCTTGCCCAGGGGCTGGCCCAGTTCGTCCACCACAATGTAGCTGCTCAGGCTGTTAGGGCCGCTGCCAGAGTTGATGCGGGCATCCACGATGTTCAGGTTTAGCTGTTCAAGCACCGCGGTGGTAGCGGCAAACAGATCCGGGCGCTCTGCCATGTAGATGACGATCTGGGTATAGCCGTCCGTGGGGCCGCCGGTGGTGTCGCGAATCAGTACCAGAGGTTCAGGGTTGTCTCCATGGCGCAGAATGGCAGAGGTCTGCCAGGCAATGTCCACGGTGGAGTCCTGCAGGAAATACTCATCGTCCAGGGACTGCCACAGGCGATCAATCTGCGCCGGGGCATGCTTCTGGGCCAGCAGCATTTCCCGGGCCTCGCTGCGGGTGGCCTTGATCCACTCGTCCCGGTCAAAAGGCCGGTCAGTGCCACGGCGCAGGGAGCGCTTGGTCTCGATATACAGCTGACGTAGCAGGGAGTCCCGCCAGGTGCTCCACAGGGTGGGGTTGGTGGCGCTGATGTCACAGACCGTCAGTACATACAGGTAATCCAGATGTACCTTGCTGGGTACCCGGCGGGCAAAGTCATGGATAATATCCGGGTCGGTAATATCGCTCTTCTGGGCGGTAATGGACATCACCAGGTGATACTCCACCAGCCAGGCCACCAGTTGGGTGTCCCGGTCGCTCAGGTGATGACGACGGCAAAAGGCAGCCGCATCCACCGCCCCCAGTTCCGAGTGGTTGCCACCACGGCCCTTGGCGATGTCGTGGTAAAGGCCGGCGATATACAGCAGTTCCGGTTTGGGCAGGTGGTGTACCATGCGCGAAGCCAGTGGATAGCGGTCCCGGGCCTCAGGGCGGCGCAACAGCTCCATGTTGCTGATAACACGGATGGTATGGGCATCCACCGTGTACACGTGGAACAGGTCATGCTGCATCTGGCCAATAATCTGGCCAAATTCCGGCAGGTAGCGGCCCAGAACGTTATAGCGCTTCATGGTGGACAGGGTGCGGTCCAGTTCATGGGGGGTGCGCAGTAACTCCATAAAGAGGGTGCTGCAGGCCAGGTCCTGGCGGAAAGCGTCATCAATCAGGTGGCGATGAGCCCGGATGGCACGGATGGTAGGGGCGCGAATGCCTTTGCTTTCCGGGTGCTGGGCCATCAGCACAAAGATCTCCATCATGGCGTAGGGGGCGTAGGCGAAGACCTGGGTATTGACCGCTTCCAGGTAGCCATTGCGCAGCTGAAAGCGCTTGTTCAAGGGGGTGATTTCCTTGCGTTCATGGCGACGCAGGATCAGCTCGTCCAGGTGTTGCAGTATCACATCAGTCAGCTCTGCCAGAGAGAGCACGCAGCGGTAATAATGCTGCATCATCAGCTCAACCCCGAGCTGTTTTTCCTGGTCGTGAAAGCCGAGGATAGTCGCCAGGCTACGCTGGTGGTCGAACAGCAGGCGGTTTTCATTGCGCTCTGCCAGCAGTTGCAGGCCATAGCGTAATTGCCAGAGAAACGTCTCCCCATCCCGCATCATGGCGAATTCTTCATCAGACAATATGCGGTAGTCCACCAGATCTGCCGCCTCAGAAAGGCCGAAGTGGCGCCGGGTAATCCACATAATGGTCTGGATGTCCCGCAGGGCCCCGGGGGAGCCCTTGAGATTGGGCTCCAGGTTGTATTCGGTGTCCCCATATTTGCGGTGGCGCTGGCGCTGCTCTTCCCGTTTGGCGACAAAGTAGTCCTCGTCACTGCTGACTTCGTCAGAATACACCCGTTGGGATAATTGCTTGAGCAGTTGCGGGTCCCCGGTGAGGGTGCGGGATTCCAGCAGGTTGGTGAGGATGGTGACATCCTCCCGGGCTGCCGCCACACATTCCTCCAGGCTGCGCACGCTGTGACCAATGTCCAGGCGCAGGTCCCACAGCAGGGTGATAAATTCAGACAGGCCTTCCTGCCACTCTTCGTGAATGCCTTCACGGGCCAGAATCAACAGATCGATGTCGGAGTGGGGGTGTAACTCGCCGCGGCCATACCCTCCCACCGCAATCAGGCTGATATCCCCAGAGATACTGAACGGCCAGCGGCGCCAAAGGGTAGCCAGCACATGGTCCACCAGGCCAGCCCGGGCAGCGACTAACTGGCGCACATCGCCACCGGCCATAAAGGACTCGGTCATGGCTTGCTGGCCCCGCTTGAGTAAGCCCCGTACCGGCGCTACCGGTGAGGGACTCCCGGCCAATGCTCCAGGCAGATCTTCCCGGGCCAGGAAGTCATCAAGCTGAAAAGTATCGCCGGGGGTATCGCTCATAAAGGGTTACAGGCTCTCTTCGCCGCGTAGGGTAAGGATTTCATGTCCTTTAGCAGTAACCAGTACCGTGTGCTCCCACTGGGCTGACAGCTTGCGGTCTTTGGTGACCACGGTCCAGCCATCGGGCAGTACCTTATTATGGCGTTTACCCTGGTTGATCATGGGCTCGATGGTAAAAATCATGCCCTCTTTCAATTCCATACCGGAGCCGGCCTTGCCGTAATGCATCACCTGGGGCTCTTCATGGAAGCCCTTGCCGATGCCGTGGCCGCAATATTCACGCACCACTGAATAGTGGCTGGATTCCGCATGCTGCTGGATCACATGGCCGATGTCTCCCAGGCGGGCACCGGGACGAACCACTTCAATGCCTTTATACAGACATTCCTGGGTGATCCGCACCAGCCGTTCCGCCGGCGGTTTCGGCTTGCCCACAAAAAACATCTTGCTGGTGTCACCATGGTAGCCGTCTTTGATCACAGTAATATCAATGTTCAGGATATCACCGTCTTTCAGTACTTTATCTTCGTTGGGAATGCCGTGGCAGATCACCTGGTTGAGTGAGGTGCAGATGGACTTGGGGAAACCCTTGTAATTCAGGGGTGCCGGAATGGCTTGCTGCCGGTTAACAATGTGGTCATGGCAGATATCGTCCAGAGCCTTTGTAGTAATGCCGGGCCGCACATGTTCCCCGATCATTTCCAGCACCTCAGCAGCCAGTCGACAGGCGATGCGCATCTTGGCAATATCTTCCGGGTTTTTAATAGGTACGCTCATGCCACTCCCAATGCATCCGTTAACAGAGCGCACTATTTTAGCTTCTCAGGGTCACTAATGAAATGCACAGCTTGATCCATTGCTCCAGGGGCCGATGTCTCGACCGGGTCGAAACCGATTTTCTACAGCCCTGAGGGGGAAATTCTGGCCACCCCTAAGGGCCTGTTATGCCTGTGATCAGTGCCCCCGGCTGGTAATTTTCTGGTGTCAAAGGGGCGTTTTATGGTATAAACGCGCCGCCGGGATTGGCTCGGCAAATTCGCACAGGCTCCGTCACATTGGTCGGGTGCCCGTTTCACCGCCAAAGCGCAAACACAGGCTGGGTGGTGTCGGGTTGGCTAATGGGGGGTCTGGAGGCCTAACCCAAATCACATATAAAAGGTAAGTAATCATGGCACACGTCAGCATGCGTGACCTGCTCAAGGCAGGCGCTCACTTCGGGCACCAGACCCGTTACTGGAACCCGAAAATGGATAAGTTCATCTTCGGTTCACGGAACAAGATTCACATCATCAATCTGGAGCACACAGTGCCGGCCCTTAACGGTGCTCTGCAGCAAATCCAGAAAATGGCCGAGAACAAGAACAAGATTCTGTTCGTCGGCACCAAGCGCGCCGCTGCCAAAGTGATCAAGGAAGAGGCGCTGCGTTGCGGCATGCCCTACGTGAATCACCGCTGGCTCGGCGGCATGCTCACCAACTACAAGACCCTGCGTCAGTCCATCAAGCGCTATCGGGAGCTGGATCAGCAGAACCAGGACGGCACCCTGGACAAGCTGACCAAGAAAGAAGCTCTGGACCGTCGTCGCGAGATGGACAAGCTGGAACGCAGCATTGGTGGTATCAAGGACATGGGCGGCCTGCCGGATGCCCTGTTTGTGGTCGATGTGGATCACGAAAACATTGCCATCAAAGAAGCCAACAAGCTGGGCATCCCGGTCATTGGCATTGTCGATACCAACAGCAGCCCTGCTGGCATTGACGTCATCATCCCCGGTAACGACGACGCCATCCGTGCGGTACAGATCTATGTAGCTGCCGTTGCTGATGCCTGTATCGAAGGCGCCCAGGCGCGCAACACCGGTGCTGATGAGTTCGTTGAAGTAAGCGAAGCAGAACAGGCTCCGGCGGCTGACCAGCAGTAATCGCCCCGGCGCAGACCCCGGAGCCCTTTCGGGCTGCGGGGGGATTTTGACCCTAATTCAAGCAAGTGAGGACTGAACATGGCTGGTATAACCGCCGCTCAGGTGAAAGAACTCCGGGACCGTACCGCCCTGGGGATGATGGAATGTAAGAAAGCATTGGTAGAAGCCGACGGTGACGTTGAAAAAGCGATTGAAGACCTGCGCAAATCCTCTGGCCTGAAAGCCGCCAAGAAAGCCGGCCGTACCGCCGCTGAAGGTGTGGTTCTGGTAGGTATTGCAGACAATGGCCAAAGCGGCATTCTGCTGGAAATCAACTCCGAGACAGACTTTGTGGCTCGTGACGATAATTTCCTGGACTTTGCCCGTGCTGTTCTGGCGAAAGCAGTCGCCGATAATGAAACCGACATTGCCAAGATCATGGACGGTGAGCTGGAATCACGCCGTGAAGCCCTGGTACAGAAAATCGGTGAAAACATCAGCGTACGTCAGGCCGTTCGTATTGATGGGGGTGCCGTAGAAGGTTACGTGCACTCAAATAATAAGATGGCTGCCCTGGTGGCGCTGGAAGGCGGATCGCCGGAACTGGCCCGTGACATCGCTATGCACGTCACTGCCGTTAACCCCCGTGTTGCTTTCCCGGAAGAAATGCCCAAAGAAGAGCTGGAGCGGGAAGAAGCCATTATTCGCGCACAGCCAGATATGGCCGGTAAGCCAGAGAACATTGTTGAAAAAATGATGGGTGGTCGGATCAAGAAGTTCCTCAAGGAAAACAGCCTTGTGGATCAGCCCTTCGTGAAAAACCCGGAGCAGACTGTTGCTGAGCTGCTGCAAGCCAGCGATGCTAAGCTTAAGTCATTTGTGCGCCTGGAAGTGGGTGAAGGCATCGAGAAAGCCGATGTGGATTTCGCCTCGGAAGTGGCCGCG
>REBR01000191.1 GCA_007692645.1 Halomonadaceae bacterium
ATCAGCACTTCACCCCCCTCCAGGGTGATGTTCTGGTCGGGCAACACAAAGTCCAGAGTGGGGGGTAAGCTGCCACCCCCCTGATTGACAAAGAAGTGATCCAACTCACTCCAGGGGCTCTGGGCGCCACCGTCAACGGTTGCACGAACCCGCCAGTAATAATCCCGGTGGTTAGCCAATTCAAAGGACAGTGGCCAGAAAGGCTCATTGCGGGAAGAGGCATCCACCAGATCCGTGCCATAGGCATCCCGGTAGAGCTCAAACTCATAGCTCACGTTTACACTGGCGGGGTAATCCACCGCTTGAACCCAGAGTGTCGGGGACAGCACCTGTATCCAGGCCTTGTCTGCGGGGTTGCCGCGGGTAGGCTGGTGCGGGGGCTGGTTGCCGGTCACGATATCAAAGTAGCCTTCAGCCACTTCGCTATCTGTGTGGCCGTCGCTGGCACGGACACGCCAGCGGTAACGGCGATTATCAGCCAGATCTGCTAACTCCCAGGTGGCCTCACTGTTTTCCGAGGCCACTGCGGCCTCCTGCAAAAGCTGGCCTTTCATATTCAATAACTGGAAGTGATAAGTGACAGAGGCTCCCTCCGGGTCTGTCGATCCCTGGGCCACAAGCGATGGGCTGGTGCTTGTGAGCAGGGCGCCAACTGCAGGAGTGACGATAGTCGGTTTACTCGGTGCCTGATTGGAGAGGTCTACCGTAAAACTACCGGTCTTACTGTTAGTAAAATTATCCCACTCATCAGTGGCGATGGCCGCCCATAAGTACACTGCGCCATCCTGTAAATCCGACTGGAACGTCCAGCGAGTCACACCATCACTACCGGCAGGTAAGCCCTCAGCCACTATGCGCCCTTCCGCATACTCAGGATCATCTTCAGAGATCACGGCAAATAGGTAAGTGACATCAGCCCCGGCAACATAATCCGCATTATCTGTCGCCAAGGTGGGTCTAAGCGTATCGACAGCCATATCCACACGAGGAGAGTGAATATTCATGTGCTGATCAAAGTCCAGCTGTTGGTAATAGGTAAAACGACTGTAAACCCACTCCGTTCTACCCAGATGGGTATTCGCTTTGACACGCCAGAAATAAACCTGACCCTTTTCCAGAGGCTCTGACAAATGATGCGTCAGGACAAACTGAGTGTATTCTCCGGTCTCGAGAATGTTCTCCAACCGGGCAAAACGCTGGGTCATGGCCGCATCAGTATAAAGCTCAATGGTATAGGTAACGGTTTTGGAGGCATCGTAATCCGTAGAACGCAGCTCCACCACCGGTGACTCATAGCGAACCCGGTCATCCAGGATCGGATTAATTATCTGTACCGCTGCTGGCGCATTGGCTGAAGGGCCACCGCCTTCACCATCATCACCACTGCCGTCACCACCGCCGTCACCCGGGGTGCCATCGCCGGGGCCATCCTCGTCATCACCACCCGTGCCATCCGGATCGTCCTCAGGGTGAACCGTGATTGTGGTAGAGCGGGCCGCCGTCAAAGCGCCATCGGTGGCTTCAAAAGTAACTTCGTATTCCCCAGCCTGGCCGGGATCTGGGAACCAGCTAAATACCCCCTGGCCATTACCCCGGTCACTAAAGGTGGCGCCGCTGGGTAGAGCCTTGGCGCTCAGGCTGGGAATGGTGCCGTCAGGGTCTGAGGCAATGACCAGGAAACCCACCTGCTCACCCTCTACCGTGGTGTAATCGGCGATATAGGCGATTTGCGGTGGCTGGTTTTCCAGGGCTTCTGTGTTGAACAGCAGTTGGTACTGGGTGGCAGGTCTGGCATCAAACAAGTGAACGAAATAATCGTAACTCACATTGTTGTCCCGCAGGGACTTGCTCTGCCACATATTGGCACCATGCAATAGCGTGCCATCGCCCCGGGTGGCCCGAGTCAGGGGGCGTTCACCCTGATAGGGGTCGGGCAGTTTGATATGCACAAAATCTTCAGACGCAGAGACAGAAAGGGTGTGGCGGATACCATTAGAGGTATTCTGCCCCGCGCTCAAACTGCCTGAGAGTTCAGCCACCGGAGCACAGTCTATGCAGTCCATGGTGTCCTGCCCGGTACGCTCAGACTCAAAAACCCGCAACTCTGTGCCCACACGGGCCAGGTAATCCCGCACCCGGTCACGGTCTGGCAGGTCTACCAGAACATCCGCCACGAGGGTATGGGTATAAATATTATCAATCAGTGAGGTCAGTGCTCCCCCCAGTTCATCGGCATGACTCATGCGGGCATTAAAGGCGGTAAAACGCCCACTGAGGGAAGACTCCATGATCCAGCGGCCCATGCGGTTATGGCCGGAGGGAATGGTGCCAAAGTTGAGCAACAGCGTACGCTGGGCAGTCTCATCATCCACATAGCTACCCGTCAGGGTGAAGTCCACCAACAGGCCCTGCTCGTTTTCAACGATTTCCGGCTGGGCGGAGTCGATTTTCAGATTATTCGCCGCACCACTGCCGGTATTCGCTATCCGCACACCCAAGGTATAAGGCTCCACCGGCTCCACCGTAGGGGTCATGGGGTTGTTACCGTGCACCTCTCGCGGCAGGAAATAATCCAGCACCAGGGTCGGCTGAGGCCTGACCCGAATACTGTCTGGCGTGGCCACCAGGGTCTCACGCTCATTGCCGTAGCGCAGCTCCAGTTTGGCGCCGACAAAATACAGCTTGCCATCTTCCGTGTCGCCGCCGGCGCCTGCGGTGGGAATAATCAACCAGCGCAGCTCACCGGTCTCCGCGGGACCAATCCTGCCATTGGTGACAGAGCCCCCGTCACCCGTGGCCAACTCGGAAATGCCCCGGGA
>REBR01000008.1 GCA_007692645.1 Halomonadaceae bacterium
GCTCAATCACCCCTGGTTGGTTTTCCCACAGCAGGTCCCCCGCAGAGAAAAACAGTTTACTGATCCAGAAGCCGTTGCCCTCCCCGGTACCGCTGGTTTCTTCCGGCTGCAGAAAAGCCAGGGTGGCGCTGATGTCCGTATCGCCGACCCCCAGTTTTGGCAGTTTGATATTGAAAAAGTCAAAGGTATGGGATTCCCCCTGTGCCAGGCTGAAGTTGGTGGTGGCCAGGTTATCACTCAGGTTCAGTTGCAGATCCCCCAGGCCAATATCCCAGCCGCCCACCACTTCCACGGAGGAATTCTCCAGAGAGGTTTCGAAATCCAGCAATGGCGCCGCCATGGCTCCGGTACTCAGCAGAATACCAGCGAGCAGGCCCGCTGCAGACTGTTTGATAGTTAGCTTTCCCATGATACAAATCCCTGTTTTCAGTGGTTGTGTGTCCATATCTGGACAGTCTGGTACAGCATAAAAAATAATGCAGGGACGGTGCCAGACAGTTAAATTACTGAATTTAAAGAGATAGTCAGGGGCAGTTATGGAAGGGTGTAAAAAATGCAGACGGTTTGACCGGGTGTTCAGCCAGTGGCTTCAGGGGCAAAGCGGTACAGGTGGCGCAAGCCCTGACGGTAGAGCTGCCAGGCCATTAAGCCGGCGGCCAGGTTGCCAATCATGGCGCCGGTAAACAGCCCCTGAACGCCGCCCAGCTGGGCCCCCAGCCACAGGGGCGGCAGAAAGCACAGAAACAGCCGCAGGCAGGAAATCACCAGGGCCCGCAGTGGCAGCCCCATGGCATTGCAGGCGGACACCATCAGCATGCACACCCCCAGGGCGCTGTAACTCAGGGGTACCCGCAACAGATAATCCTGCAGCAGTGACTGAACCTGGGGCTCGCTGGAAAACAGAGGCGTTAAAAGACCTGACAGCACCAGCCAGAGTCCCGCAATGATTAGCTGAAAGACCACCACAAAGCGCACCGCAGTGCCGATGAGTGTCTTGATCTGTTCCAGTTCACCCGCTCCCAGTAGTCGGCCGATCATGGGGGGCAGTGACATGGTCAGTGCCAGCACCACCACAATGGAAAAGAACTCCAGCCGGTTCCCCAGCCCCCAGGCCCCCACCGCCGCCTCACCAAACCCCGCCACCAGCCCGGTGGCCAGCATCGCCGCCAGGGGCGGCATTAGCTGGCTCATCATGGCCGGGGTGGCGATGCGCCCCAGCTCACGGCTGGCCCCGGAAACCCCCAGGCCCCGCCACTGCAGGCTGATCCAGCGGCGTTGAATAAGGCGCCGGAATACCACCAGATTGCCACAGGCAAAACTCACCACCGTGGCCCAGGCAGCGCCGGGCAGTCCCCAGTCAAAAACAAAGATAAACAGCGGGTCCAGGGTGACGTTGATCAGGCTGGTAATCACCATCAGAACCCCGGGCAGAGTGGTGTCCCCCTGGGCCCGGCACAGGCTGTAGCCAAAATACAGGGTGGCCCCAAGCCAGGCGCTGAGCAGCCAGGGCTGCCAGTAACTGCTGATCAGGGGCAACAGGGCGGCATCAGCCCCCATAAAAGCCAGAATCAGGGGCCTTGCCAGCCACAGAGCCAGGCACAGGGCGAGGATTACCAGAGCGCCGCCCACCACCACCAGGCCGCCAAGTTGCCGGGCCCGCTGTTCATTGCCTGCCCCCAGGGTGCGGGAAATCACCGCCGTGGTGGCAATACCCAGGCCCACCTGAATGCCGATCACCAGCATCTGCACCGGCAGGGTAAAACCCAGTGCTGCCAAGGGTTGCACACCCAGCTGGCCAATAAAGGCGCTGTCCACCAGCTGGTAGCTCATGAGTGCCAGCACCCCAAACAGCATCGGCCAGGTCATCTGGAACAGTTTACGGCTAAGGGGGGAAAGCGGCAGCGTGGCAAAAGACATAGAGAAGGGAAACCGGCCCGGAGTGAATGGCTATGCTACTCAGGCCCACCGCTAATGGAAAGGCCGCTGTGTCGGGAAACACAGCGGCTAACGTTAACCGTTAATCAGGGGTGGATGGCCCCTGGGGTTTCAGTGCCGGTTGCGAACAGTGCTTTTACCACTGCGGGTCTGTGCTGCCCGGGTCATGGATTCCAGGGTCTGCTTCTGCCGAGGCAGTTCCATCACAATCCGGGTGGGGTCCATGGTGGCAGTGGAGCGGGTAATGGCTGCGGCACGCCGGTGGCGAAGCTGCAGGTAAAATTCTTTAAGACGCATGAGTCGCCTCCTTATGTAGGTGTGCCATGTAGGTGTGCCGATAGTGCGCTCGAGATGGCCTCGAAGCGACAACTGAACTGTACAGTCCGTGAGCAGGGGATGAAATACGTAAGAGCCGTAATACAGGGCTTTATTGGCTGCCCGGGGACTGTTCCGGAGAGCGGCGTGGGGGCTTTATAAGTAAGTGCCCATTTAATGTGTGTCTGTTAGTTAATGAAGCTGCAGCCATCTTTTTGGAAAATACGCTTAAAAATTCAACCGTTAATTGGCATAAGTGCATTATTTACACTAGCCTGAGTTACGATTGGGTTACAACAATGCCCCAAGTAAGTGCAGGGTTGCCTGTCTTGCCGTTAATACAAAAGGAAGCTGAACCATGAAAATGAAAAAAAGTTTATTGGCCATTGCCGTTTCTGGCGGACTGATTGCTGCCCCCATGGCAGCCACTGCAGGCCCTGAGGTTTATGGTCTGATTGATATCGGGCTGGAGCAATACACCGACTCTGATGGCGTTGGCCGTGACATTTTTCAGGGGGAAAATTCCATTAACG
>REBR01000007.1 GCA_007692645.1 Halomonadaceae bacterium
CCTCCGGTGACAAATGCACGTCATACCGCTTAAACATTCCAAACATACCCGCCATTGTGAGATCTCTGTCTTGTTACTGCTGGGAATTACATAGGGATAGACCACGTTTTAAGAAATTGTCGTATTGAGCTTGTTACATTAGGGGCTAGAGGTCTTCAAATCCTGACTGTGGTTTGAAACCAAAAAAATAAACGGCGTAAGATGCCGTAAAAAATGACATTCTCAAACCATCATTGCTGGCAGGTTTGACTATTTCTAAATTTACGGCGATATTTGCCGTATAATTTAAGACACATAAACCAAGATGCTGGAAATACTGAGAGCTAATACAATGTTGGCGCAAACCCTGCCTCCTGGAATGCTAGCGAGTAGAACATGGCTTCTGCATCAGGGCTTCAGCGTTCACTCCCTCGATAACGCCCTCAAATCGGGTGAGGTGGTTGCTTTGGTCCCGGGGGTCTACACACAACCGGGGTTATCTCTTAACTGGCAGGGGGTCGCAGCGTCTCTCAACAGAATAGCTGACCAGCCAGTCTACATCGGTGGTCTGTCGGCATTGGAGCTGCAAGGCACTGGTCATTACGCCCGTGCTAGCAGCCAGATGCATCTATACGCTTTTAGCAAGGCGCCCGGCTGGTTAGCAAAATTGCCGGTTTCTACGGAGTTTCATTGGCATAACGCGAGCAAGCTCTGGGGTAACGACCCCAGTGTATGCCAGTTTCAGCAAGAGAGTTGGTGGGAAGGGTTGCCTCCCTATCTGGTGGCCAAAAAAGAGCAAGCCTTCATAGAAGTGCTGGAGCAGGTGCCACAACAGGTAAGCTTTGAACATGCAGACCAGCTTGCTCAAAGCCTTACTTCATTGTCCCCTAAGCGTCTGGACCAGGCACTCAGGCACTGCCAGAGCATCAAGGCCAAGCGGTTGCTGTTTTTCTTTGCCAAGAGGCAGCGCTATGCCTGGGCCAGGCGTCTGGCTCCCGAAGACTATGATCTGGGGGCCGGCAAGCGGATGCTTGTGCCCGGTGGCCGGCTGGACCGCCAGCTGTTAATCACTGTACCGAAGGCGTTCTATGAACAGGAATAACTCCTGGTTTGAACAGGTTGCTCTGCTGGTGGATTTGATTCCATTAGTCAGTGAGGAGCCGTGTTTTGCCCTAAAGGGCGGGACCGCCATCAACCTTTTTATTCGTGATATGCCACGGTTTTCCGTGGATATTGATTTGGTCTACTTGCCGGATGCAGGAAGGCAGAAAGCATTAGACGATATTCGGTCAGCTCTGGATCGTATTTCGAGCAGGGTAGCCGACACTTTCTCCGGAATCAGGATAACGAAGAGCTACCAATCCAAGGCAGATGCTCTTCGCCTGGTAGTTGATCGGGCGGGTACCACGGTCAAAATTGAGCTTTCCCCCGTTCTCAGGGGGACTGTATTTGATGTGGCTACACGTTCCGTCTCTTCATCTGTGGAAGAGAGCTTTGGGTATGCAGAAATGGCAGTGGTATCTCATGCGGACCTCTACGCGGGCAAGATCTGCGCGGCTCTCGACCGTCAGCACCCGCGAGATCTGTTTGACGTCATGTTGCTACTCGAGAATGAGGGATATACCGCTGAAATCCATAAGGCGTTGTTGGTCTACCTCATCAGTCATCCTCGTCCTTTGGATGAACTTCTGGTCCCAAACCTACAGTCTCTGGATACGATGTTTGCCGGAGAGTTCTCAGGGATGGCGTTCAGAGAGGTTACGCAGGCTGAGCTTGAGCAAGCTCGCCAAACTATTATTGAAAAGATGAATGGTGCACTGGCGCCTGATGAAAAGCGCTTTTTGCTTTCTTTTCAGCAACAGCAGGCTGACTGGAAGAAGGTGGCGCTGGAAGGTGTGGAGCATCTGCCGGCTATTCGGTGGAAGCAAAGGAATTTAGCGCGAATGTCAGAGGAAAAGAGAGTTGCCGCTGTTGAAAAACTTCGGCAGGTGCTTGCTTTGTAATGCCCCATTTAATTCCATTCAATTTAAGCTGGATCGAAGCTAGTGATGAGTCTCTTAAACACGGTCATTGAGGTAATCAATAAATTGACCGAATAAAACGATGGGAGCCACCGGTAAAAGATACCACCAGTACGATGCTGCCCCTGCGCCTTTTGCGTACAGAAAAATCACGATAACAGCACTGATGATGGGGAAAGCGGGTAGCCAGTAGTAAGAGGTATCCAGAACCCAGGCTTCGAACTTCCCCGGGTTCCGGCCCGGGGCAGCAAGAAGCATGACCAGCGATATCCACAGTATGGCGGCAAATGCGCCCTGGACTATAGTCCCTAGAATCACCCAGCCTGCAGCCATCGTTCACTCCATTTAGTTTGCCGTGAGACTACGAATAATTCTGATCAGACGCCTGCCTGGCGCTTCGGTAAAGTGCGGTCAGTAACTTATCAAACACCCAGCGGATGAACCGGTAGCTCATCTGCGCCACGGTGACTGCAGATTCCCCCGCAAACACGAGCATGTGTCCCAGCAATCCCCGTGTTTGTTCAGCAAGGCGGCTTGACGCCTTGACCACATCCGCCAGTGTTCGCGCCACCAGGTCATAGAAAGTCAGCTGCGTACCGATGACCGCCTGGGCTAAGACCGCGGAATAATAGCCAGCGTCTTTTAACAGCGTAATCAGTGCGGAGCTGAGTTTATCGGCCCAATAGCCACTGAATGAAGCCTGGTGACGCTGTTCGTAACTGAGGCGCACCGGGTTGCTGAGGAATTCATTGGCATTGCGCTGCAGAG
>REBR01000204.1 GCA_007692645.1 Halomonadaceae bacterium
GGGCCACGCCCATACCACCACCAATACACAGGGTCGCCAGACCTTTGTGCAGATCCCGCTTTTGCATCTCATGCAACAGGGTTACCAGAATGCGGCAACCGGAGGCGCCAATGGGGTGGCCAATGGCGATGGCGCCACCGTTGACGTTCACTTTGTCAGTATCCCAGCCCAGGTCCCGGTTCACGGCAATGGCCTGGGCGGCAAAGGCTTCATTGGCTTCTATCAGTTCCAGATCCTCAATGCCCCAACCGGCCTTTTCCAGGCAACGGCGGGTGGCCGGGATCGGGCCGGTGCCCATGATGGTAGGGTCAACACCGGCATTGGCGTAGGCTCTCAGGGTCGCCAGAGGGGTCAGGCCCAGCTCGGCAGCTTTCTCGGCGGAGCACAGCACCACGGCAGCAGCCCCGTCGTTCAGGGAAGAGGCATTGCCGGCAGTGACGGTGCCGTCTTTCTTGAAGGCGCCCCGCAGACCCGCCAGACCTTCAGCGGTAACCCCGGCCCGGGGGTTCTCATCGGTGTCCACTACAGTGGGCTCACCCTTGCGCTGGGGAATACTCACCGGGACGATTTCCCCGATAAAACGGCCGCTTTTCAGGGCCGCTTCCGCTTTCTGCTGGGAAGCGGCGGCAAAGGCATCCTGCTGTTCCCGGGTAATACCGTACTTGGCCACGATATTTTCTGCCGTCACCCCCATGTGGTAATCATTGAAGGCGTCCCAGAGGCCGTCTTTGATCATGGTGTCGATCATCTGCCAATGCCCCATCTTCTGGCCATTACGGCTGTTGGGCAGCACGTGAGGAGCCTGGCTCATGCTTTCCTGACCACCGGCGATAATGATATCGGCATCGCCACAGCGGATCGCCTGGGTTGCCAGGTGCAGGGCCTTAAGGCCGGAACCGCAGACCTTGTTGATGGTCATGGCCGGCACCGACTCCGCCAGGCCACCGCCAATGGCTGCCTGGCGGGCAGGATTCTGGCCGACACCCGCTGCCAGTACCTGGCCGAGGATTACCTCATCCACCTGGTCCGGCTTCAGGCCGGTGTCTGCCATGAGCTGACGGATCACCGCAGCACCCAACTGGGCGGCAGTCAGACTGGACAGGCTGCCACCAAAGCTGCCAACAGCGGTGCGTTTAGCGGCTGCAATCACAACATCACGCATGGAATCAGGCTCCTTGAAAAGAAAAAGCGGGGTTTAAAGGGGTAAAGCGGAATTGTAACCCGCCGGGACGCTCCGGGCGAATGGCCCGCAGCAGAAGCAGACAAACAGCCGGAGCCTCAGGAGAGGGTACTTTTTACCCGGGACGCTTCACCGTAGGTGGGGCCGGGCTCAGCAGCCAGGTCGTGCTGGCGGATGGCCACCGCGGCCCGGTGAATGGCCGCGCCGTGTTCTTTCTCCAGGGCAAAGCGTTCTTCATCCAGCTGCCGGATCAGGGCCTGGTCTGCCTGTTTGCGGGCCTGGTGGGTGGGCATATGCTCGGTTTTTTCATACATCAGCTGGAACACGGTATAGGGTTCCTGGCTCAGCAGTTGCGGCGCCACATGATCCAGCAGGCCTTTTATGCGGATACAGGCTTCGGAGTATTCCACCTGCTCCTGCTCTGCGGTCATGGCCAGCAGCTGAATGCTCTCAATCATGCTCTCCCGGCGCTGTTGCTGCAGTGCCCGGGTTTTCTCCCGGGAGCGCTGCACCGCCCGGTGCTGCTTCATCTGGCTCAGGATATACCATAACAGGCCGGCACTGGCGGCCAGGCCCAGGGCGATCAGTACCCATTGCATTACTACGGACATGCGAACTCCTGCGGCAAACGGATTAGTGATTCATCATGCCAGCCATTACGTTAACATTCTGGGTCTGGGCCACCAGCAGGTCCATTTCCTTGGCCACTTTGTCCGGGTTTAACGACAATGACTGGTAGAGTTCATCAGGCACTGCCATGGGCGGACCCAAAGTGATGCCCCGCTCAATCAGCAGGGCCCTGGCCAGGTACAGCAGGTGGGCATAAGCCTGGTGCTCCCCCCGGAAGCCGGCGTACTTCTGCTGGCGAATGGCCGAGACCACCTGGGGCGGCAGCTGCCACAGATACATCAATTCGCTGGCAATCTGCTCCCGGGTCAGGCCAATCAGGTGCTGTTCACTGTAATCACTGTCCAGGTGCTGGTTGGCATCGCTGTAACGGCACACCAGTGAGAAGTGGGGCGGAAACACATGGGCCAGCACCAGATAGCCAAAGTTGTGCAGCAGCCCCCCCAGGTACACCAGGCCAAATTCCGGTCGCTGCCGGCGGGGCATCATGGCCACCAGGGCACCAGCGGCTTGCGCCATCCAGATTGACTGCTTCCAGTAACCGATAAAGCCCTCTGGCGCCTCTTTGGGCTGCTTCAGGGAGCGTCCCAGGGCCAGTCCCATGGAGAGGTTCATCACCAGATCAAAGCCCAGCACCCGCATAATGGCATCGTAAATGGAGTTCACCGGGGACTGGGATGCATAGAACGACGATGAGGCCCAGCTCACCACCTGGGCGGCCAGGCTGGGGTCACTTTCCACGATATCTGCCAGCTCACCCACTTCCGCATTGGGGGTCATGCGCAGGTGCAGAATTCGCTGGGCCGTTTCCGGCAACGGCGGAATATCCAGGGTGTCATCCAGACGCTGCTGGATACGTAACCCGGTAAAGCGCTCCAGGGCCTGCTGTAACTGGGATTCGTCCTGTTCCGGCGCGGTCTGGTTGATGAGGATCTCGGTGACCGGAATGCCGCAGTCAACCCACTGGGCCTTCACCAGCAGGCGCTGGTAATCAGCCTGTGTCAGCACCAGCTCAGCCTCCCCGCTACCATCGCAAAACACCACCTCATCCAGGGTCTTTACCCGGTTATCCACCACCGTGGCCAGGCTGGTCAGTGCCGGAACCGGCGGCAGGCTAGCCAGTTGCTGGCGCTGCTGCAACCGCACCCGCTCCTTGCGGGGCAGGGTTAGCAACTGGCGGCCCAGGGTGCGATTAAGGCGATCCAGATCCAGTAACTGATCCTGGCAGTGGATGACCTGAAGCAGCCCCTGGCTATCCCGCAAAACCAGCATACGTAACCGCCCCGCCACATCCGCAGCAGTGGCTTTCCGGGGTTGCAGCGGCTGACCGTCAACCTTGTTAAAAGTCTGCTCTAGTGAGGCAGCAATCATGACCATCCTTAATCAAGTAAAAGACGAATAATCCAGTTTACATCCACAGGGCAGCAACCACAGGTCTGATTCAGGGGTTAGGGGCCAAAAAAGGACAATTCCTACCCTCCAACGGCCTGTTGCCTGATCAGACATCCCCATAGCGCAGACGCTCACCCAGCCAGCGGCGAATCAATGCGGTGACCCGCTCCGGGTCCCCCATCAGCGCTGGTGCCTGCTGCCGCACTTCAGGCAACCAGGCCTGGTCCCGTTCAAAATTTGCCAGCCGGAACTGCATCAGACCGGTCTGGCGGGTGCCCAGCACTTCACCAGGGCCACGAATTTCCAGGTCTTTCTCGGCAATGACAAAGCCGTCCTGGCTATCCCGCAGCACCTGCAAACGGGCCCTGGCATTTTGTGACAAGGGCGGGTGGTACAACAATACGCAGAAGCTGGCCACCTCACCCCGGCCAACCCGGCCACGTAACTGGTGCAATTGGGCCAGACCCAGACGCTCCGGGTTTTCGATGATAATCAATGAGGCATCCGGAACATCCACCCCCACCTCAATCACTGTGGTGGCTACCAGTACATCCACCTCACCGGCTTTGAAGGAGGCCATGACCGCCGCTTTGTCCTGGGCTTTCATGCGCCCATGGACCAGGGCAACTGTCAGCTCCCCCAGTTGCAATTGCAACTGCTCTGCAGTCGCTTCCGCCGCCTGGGCCTGAAGGGCGTCAGATTCCTCAATCAGAGTGCATACCCAGTAGGCCTGGCGCCCTTCCCCGCAGGCCTTGCGTACCCGTTCTACCACCTCTTCCCGGCGGCTGTCCGCAATGGCCAGGGTTTCAATGGGCTGACGTCCCGGGGGCAGTTCATCAATCACCGAGGTATCCAGATCCGCATAGGCAGACATGGCCAGGGTGCGGGGTATGGGGGTGGCCGTCATAATCAACTGGTGGGGCACCGCCCCCCGGGACAGGCCTTTCTCCCGCAGGGTCAGGCGCTGATGCACACCGAAGCGGTGCTGTTCATCGATAATCGCCAGGGCCAGGGAATGGTACTGCACCTCTTCCTGGAACAGGGCGTGGGTGCCTACCACCAGTTGGGTCTCACCCCTGGCCAGGGCAGCCAGGGCGTCTGCCCGCACTCGCCCCTTGCTCTTGCCACTGAGCCAGCCCACGGTCAGCCCCAGGGGTTCAAACCAGGTGCGGAAGTTGATCAGGTGCTGTTCTGCCAGGATCTCCGTGGGGGCCATTAATGCCACCTGATGACCGGCAGCCACTGCCTGCAGGGCAGCCAAAGCGGCCACCAGGGTCTTGCCCGAGCCCACATCCCCCTGCACCAGGCGCAGCATGGGCAGGGACTTGGCCAGGTCGGCGGCAATGGTATCCCCGACCCGCTGCTGGGCGCCGGTGAGGCGAAACGGTAACGCTTCCAGAAACCGCGCTTTTAATGCCGGCTCCGTGGCCCCTATGGGCAACGCCTGATGGGACTGGATCTGGGCCCGCAGTTGCAGCAGGCTCATGTGGTGAGCAAGGAGCTCTTCCATTACCAGTCGCTGTTGCGCAGGGTGGCGCCCTTCCAGCAGCGCCAGGGTGTCCGCATCCGCCGGGGGTGCATGGAGCAGGCGAATAGCCTGGTTGATCTCCGGAAACTGATAGTCCGCCAGCAGGGACTGGGGCAGCCATTCTTGAACCGGGCAGCGCTCCAGCCACTCCACTGCCTGCTGGCACAGGGAGCGGACCCGGGGTTGCTGAATACCTTCTGTCAGGGGGTAGACCGGGGTCAGGGTGGCCGCTGCACCGGTGGGCATAGGGCCTGGGTTAATGGTGTATTCCGGGTGATAGATTTCCAGCCCGGCCCGCCCCAGGCGAATTTCCCCGTAACCGCGCACCCGGGTGCCCGGGGCCAGCTGTGAACGCTGGGCGGCATTGAAATGGAAAAAGCGCAGCACCAGAAAACCGCTCTGGTCGCGAATCGTCACCTGCAGGCTGCGGCGGCGCCCCATGACAATGTCGCAGGCCACCACCTCTCCCTCAACCACTCCCACGCTGCCCACCTGCAACTGCGCCATGGGCTGGATGCGGGTGCGGTCTTCATAGCGGTAAGGCAGGTGAAACAGCAGATCCTGCAGGTTATGAATACCCAGCTTGGCCAGTTTCGCTTCAAGACTGCTGCCAACGCCTTTGAGCACACTGACATCGAGACGTTCGGGGCTGCGCATAGGGCCTCGTCAGAGTTGTGGCTGCTGTTGCAGTACCGGGCAGTGGGCGGCAGCGTCCGTGAGGGCATCGATGGCCTTGGGCCGGGGAAAGGTCACCCGCCAGGCCAGGGCAACAGTGCGGGAAGGGGCTGGCCCGGAAAAGGGCCGCACCGTGAGCATACTGCCCTCATAGCCGTGGGATCTGGCCGCAGACAGGGGCAGTACCGTGACCCCGAGACCAGAGGCCACCATATGGCGGATGGTCTCCAGGGAGCTGCCTTCAGTAACCAGATGCCCTTCCCGTTGATGATTGCCAAAACTCACCGCCTCCACCAGTTCCGGGCAGTTGGCAAGCACCTGGTCCCGGAAGCAGTGCCCGGGGCCCAGCAGCAGCAGATTATGCTGTAGCAGATCCTTGCTATTAACGGTCTCTGCCCGGGCCAGAGGGTGATCCTCTCGCATCAGAACCACAAAAGGCTCCTCATAGAGGGCCTTGGTCACCACCTCCGGCTCGGCAAACGGCAGGGCCACAATAATGGCATCCAGTTCTGACTGGCGCAGGCGCTGGCGCAGCACACCGGTGTAGTTTTCTTCTATAAACAGGGACATTTCCGGCGCTGCTTCACGCAGGGCCGGTAACAGATAGGGGAACAGGTAAGGCCCCACGGTATAAATGGCCCCCAGCTTGAGGGGGGAGTTCAGCTGGTTTTTGCCATGTTGTGCCAGGTCCGGTATCAGCCCGGCCTGGTCCAGCACCCGCTGGGACTGGTCGACAATCTGCCGGCCAATATCGGTGACCTGAATACTGCCTTTACTGCGCTCAAAAATGGCAATGCCCAACTCGTCTTCGAGTTTTCTCACCGCCACACTCAAGGTAGGCTGGCTGACATGACAGCGTTCCGCCGCACGGCCAAAATGCTTTTCCCTGGCCAGTGTGACAATATAACGCAGCTCTGTAAGGGTCATTCCTGTCTCCGTCAGGACCTTGAATAGGGCAAAGCATAAGGACTGGAGGACACAAGCGCAATGCAAAACCCCCGCATACTCATGGCCGGCTGTGGCAGCCTGGGCACCCGTGTCGGCCTGGCCCTGGCTGCTGACTACCATGTGCTGGGCCTGCGCCGGCAGGCTCACAAAGTGCCGTTACCCATGACGCCGGTGCAGGCTGACCTGCTCAAGCCCCGGCAACTGGCATCCGCCCTACCCCCCGCAGACATCCTGGTGTACTGCCTGACCCCGGATCAGTATGACGAGGCGGGCTACCGGGATGCCTTTGTAACCGGTCTGGATAACCTGCTGGGTTTGTACGAAAAACGTGAACAACGCCCGGCTCAGGTGTTTTTTGTGGCCAGCACTGCCGTCTACGGCCAGAAAAATGATGAGTGGGTGGATGAAACCAGCGCCACCAACCCGGCCCGCTACAATGGCCAGGTCTTACTGGAGGCAGAAGCCCGTATAGCAGCCAGCCCTATTGCCGGCACTAGCGTGCGCCTGTCCGGCATCTATGGCCCCAACCGGCAAGGCATGTTGCGCAGTGTGGCTGAAGGCATGGTGGCCCCCACCCGGGGTAGCGGCTACAGCAACCGGATTCATGAAGATGATGCGGTGGGGCTGCTATGCCACCTGGTGCATAAGGCAGTCCGGGGTGAGTCCCTGGAAACCTGTTATATCGGCAGTGACTGCGAACCGTCCCGGCTTGGGGATGTGGTGGCCTGGCTACGGGAACAGCTGCCCTGTGAACCGGTCAGGGACGACGCCCGGGCAGGCAGCCGGGTTGGCAGTAAACGCTGCAGTAATCAGCGCATTCTCCACAGCGGCTATCAGTTCCTGTTCCCCAGCTACCGGGAAGGCTATGCCAGCATTCTTCATGGCAAGCGGGAGCCGCGCCCCTGACCCCATGCCGGGGTCATCAACGCCTTAGCGCAGTACCATCACCCCGTCCATTTCCACCTCAGCACCTTTGGGCAGTGCTGCCACCCCAATGGCGGCACGGGCGGGATAGGGGTCTTCAAACACCGTAGCCATGACTTCGTTCACGGTGGCAAAGTGCCCCATATCGGTGAGGAAGATATTCAGTTTGACGATATCCTGAATCGTTCCCCCGGAGGCCTCACACACCGCCCGCAGGTTAGCAAACACCTGGCGTATCTGGACTTCGATATCCCCGGGGACCAGTTCCATGGTGGCCGGGTCAAGCGGAATCTGGCCGGACAGGTAAACGGTATCCCCGGCTTTGACCGCCTGGGAATAGGTGCCAATGGCCTTGGGCGCGTTATCTGTCTGAATCACGGATTTGTTGGTCATAATGAACTGTTTCCCTCGCTCACTGGGCGGTTGTCGGAAAAACGATCGATGCTGGCGCGGTAAGCGCTCCCTGTCAAGTAGATCAGCTATCTTGTTCCAGAGGGAACTAACGTCGAATACGGCTGATGTTGCTGACCGCCTTGATGGCCCGGATGCGGCGCATGATGCGGGCCAGCTGCTTACGCCCCTGCACATGCACCACCAGGCTGATGACGCTGTGATGGGCATCATGCTCTTCCACATTAATACGCTCGATGTTGGCCTCTGTCAGGGTAATGGCATTCGCCAGCTCTGCGATCAGGCCCCGCTGGCGAGCCAGCTCCACCCGCAATTCCACTGAGAACTCATCGGTAATGTCCTTGGCCCAGGAGAGGTGTACCAGGCGGTGGCCGTCATCGCTGCCGGGACACACTTCCTCACAGCTTTCCGAGTGGATGATCATGCCATCACCGGAGGTCATACGCCCCACAATGGGGTCACCGGGAATGGGCTTACAACAGTCGGCGAACTGGATCAGGGAGCCTTCGGTGCCGGCAATGGTCAGGGTCGAACCAGGGGGCGTATGGGCCAGCGGTGCGCTGTCTTCTTTGTCACTATCCCCTATGGGGGCCAGCTGGCGAGCAACAATATAGGCCATACGGTTGCCCAGACCAATCTCCGCCAGCAGGGTTTCCATGCTGTCGAGCTGATTGTGGTCCAGCACCCGCTGCAGTTGCTCATCCCTGAGCTCTGACAGCCGGGCACCGATGCCACTCAGGGATTTCTTCAGCAGGGTACGACCCAGGGCCACGGAATCCTGCCGGTGCTGATTCTTGAGGAAGTGCCGGATACTGCTGCGGGCCTTGCCGGTGGTAACAAAATCCAGCCAGGCGGGATTGGGCCGGGCACCGGGGGCGGTGATCACTTCCACGGTCTGGCCGCTCTGCAGGGGCTGACTCAGGGACGACAGATTCTTGTTCACCCGGCAGGCCACACAGGCGTTGCCCACGTCCGTATGGATGGCATAAGCGAAGTCGATGGCGGTGGCTCCCCGGGGCAGCTCCAGGATCTTGCCTTTGGGGGTGAAGACATAAATCTCATCCGGGAACAGATCCACTTTAACGTGTTCAATAAACTCCAGGGAGTCCCCGGCCCGTTCCCGCATTTCCATCAGCCCCTGCAGCCAGCGGTCAACACGGCGCTGGTTGGCCTGGCCCACCAGGGAGTCTTCGTTCTTGTACAGCCAGTGGGCGGCAATACCATTGTTGGCGATCTGCTCCATATCCTCAGTGCGGATCTGGATTTCAATGTTCACATGCATACCAAACAGAGTGGTATGCAGGGACTGATAACCATTAGCCTTGGGCATGGCGATATAGTCTTTGAAACGCCCCGGCAGCGGCTTATACAGACTGTGCACCGCCCCGAGAATGCGGTAACAGTCGTCCACGGAACCGGCAATAATGCGGAAGGCGTACACATCCATGATTTCATGGAAGGACTTCTGCTTGGACTTCATCTTGGTGTAGATACTGTGCAGGTGCTTCTCCCGCCCCAGAATTTCACCGGGAATTTGCCGCTCTTTCAGCTTCTCTTCCAGGCGGCTGCGGATCTCGCTGATAATCTCCTGGTGATTGCCCCGCAGCTTCTCCACGGCCTTGCCGATGTAATGGGAGCGCATTGGGTGCAGGGCCTTGAAGCCCAGATCTTCCAGTTCCACACAGAGGCTGTGCATACCCAGGCGGTGGGCAATGGGGGCATAGATATCCAGGGTTTCCGTAGCAATACGGCGGCGTTTTTCATAGGCCAGGGGACCCAGGGTGCGCATGTTGTGCAGCCGGTCCGCCAGCTTGACCAGTATCACCCGGATGTCCTTGGCCATGGCCAGGGTCATTTTCTGGAAATTCTCTGCCTGGGCTTCCGCCCGGGTGCGGAATTCAATCTGGGTCAGCTTGCTGACCCCGTCCACCAGTTCAGCCACCGGCAGGCCAAACTGGTCAGACAGCGCTTCTTTGGGAATACCGGTGTCTTCAATCACATCGTGGAGCATGGCGGCCATCAGGCTCTGATGGTCAAGACGTAACTGGGCCAGAATGGTGGCCACGGCCAGGGGGTGGGTAATATAGCGCTCGCCGCTACGGCGGTACTGGCCTTCATGGGCTTGTTCGGCATAGAAGTAGGCACGACGAACCTGGCTGACCTTGGTGTCATCCAGATAAGTACCCAACCGTTCTACCAACGCTTCTATGCCTGACATTCACCCTGCCTCAGTAACCCATTCTGACACTGTGGTGCAGCCCTGGGGCCACTTGTCACCGGCAACAAAAAAACCCGGGTGGCTACACCCGGGTTTTTGCCACCACACGCTCTATAGGAACATAAGGTGAGCGTGCAATCAATGTGCCGAAGCCGGCTTAAGAGCGGGTCTTAAGCCTTAATCTTCCTCGACATCCTTGACCATGTCGAAACTGATCTTACCAGCCGCGATTTCCCGCAGTGCCAGCACCGTGGGCTTGTCGTTTTCTTCCGGCACCAGGGGGTCGTGATTCATGGTGGCCAGCTGACGGGCCCGCTTGGAAGACAGCATCACCAGCTGAAAACGGTTCTCAACATGTTCCAGACAGTCTTCTACAGTTACTCGTGCCATGATTACCCCGGTGATTCAGTGTCAAAAGATGATGGGTGACCGCCACTGGCGATGACCCGAAATAGCGAACTGCGCATTATACGGTCAAACCACGAACGTGTATATCCTGATGATCAACTGGTATCAGCTGCCAACCAGTTCCCGCAGCAGACTTTCATGGCGCTGCTGTTGCGGCTCAATACGCAGGCGACCGGACTGCATAATGGCCAGCAGCTGGTCCCGGGCGGTGTGGAAATCATCATTGATCACCAGATAATCGTATTCCGGATAATGACTGCACTCCTCGGTGGCTTCCCGCAGACGGCGCTCGATTACCTCCGGCGCATCCTGGCCGCGGCCACTCAGGCGCTGTCGCAGGGCCGACAGGGAGGGGGGGGCGATAAAAATGGAGACACAATCCGGGCGCAAGTGACGAACCTGCTGAGCCCCCTGCCAGTCGATTTCCAGAATCACGTCCAGCCCCGCCGCCAGCTGTTCATTGACCCAGTCCCCGGAGGTACCGTAAAAATTGCCGAACACCTGGGCATGCTCCAGAAAGCGCCCGTCGCGAATCATGGCCTGAAAATCCGCCACCCCGGTAAAGTGGTAATTGATACCATCCTGCTCACCGGGGCGCATGGGCCGGGTGGTGTGGGACACAGACACCCGCAGTTGCCGGTCCCGCTCCAGAATAGCCGCCACCAGGCTGGTCTTGCCGGCACCCGAGGGGGCGGAAAGTACATACAGTGTACCCAGCAGGGAAGATGGTTTCATAGCAACATACCGCTCTGTAGTAGTGACGTTAGTAACAGCCAATAATGATTTTATTCCACATTCTGCACCTGTTCGCGCATTTGTTCGATCAGGACTTTCAACTCCACAGCCGCCGCGGTCACATCGGCACTGAGGGATTTGCTGCTTAAGGTATTGGCTTCACGGTTCAGCTCCTGCATCAGGAAATCCAGCCGCCGGCCCACGGGCCCTGGCCCGGCGAGGGTGTCCCTGACTTCCTGGCTGTGGGCATCCAGCCGGTCCAGCTCTTCTGCCACATCTGCTTTCTGACTGACCATCACCAGCTCCTGGGCCAGCCGGTCCGGGTCCACGGAACTGACCACTTCCGCCAGCCGCTGACGCAACTGTTGCTCCTGCTGCTGTAACAGTTCCGGCATCCGGCTGCGCAGCTTTCTGACCTGCACACCGATCTGATCAAGGCGATCATTGAGCAACGGCAGCAGTCGTGCCCCCTCCCGCTGACGGCCCCGGCTCAGGTCCTGTAACGTTTCAGTAAACACCTCTGCGGCCATGGCCTTAAGGGGACCCAGCTCCGGCGCACTCTCCACCATAACCCCCGGCCAACGCAGCAGCTCCAGGGCATTTAACGGGGCCGGGGACTGCATCAGTGCTTCCACTTCCTGGGCCGCCCGGTACAGTGCCGCTACCCGCTCCTGGTTAACCTGTAAGTGGGGGCTGCTACTGTCCCCTTCCTGCCAGCGCAGGTTAACTTCCACTTTGCCCCGGCCCAGCTCCTGGCTGAGTTGCTCACGCAGTGCCGGCTCCAGTTCACGCAGCCCTTCCGGAAGCCGCAGCTGAAGCTCCAGATAGCGGTGGTTGACGCTGCGAATTTCACAGCTGAGACGCCCCAGATCACCTTCCCGGTCCTGCCGGGCGAATGCCGTCATGCTCTTGATCATGCCCTGCTCCCTGCCTGTCGCCGACAATGGGCGCTTATGATAGCAGCCCCGCTGGCAACCGGCGAACAGGGGCGGACCCGGAGTGGCCTGGCATGCTAAACTACGCCACCGGATTTCAGGGCAACCCTGCCCACACCCATTGATCAACAGGAGCTTTGTCACCTATGCGACCCAGCGGCAGACAACCAGACCAACTGCGTGACGTTACCCTTACCCGCCATTATACCAAGCATGCGGAGGGCTCCGTATTGGTGGCCTTTGGCGATACCAAGGTAATCTGCACCGCCAGTGTGGAACGCTCGGTGCCCAGCTTTTTACGGGGCAAAGGCCAGGGCTGGATTACCGCCGAATACGGCATGCTACCCCGCTCCACCGGCGGGCGCATGGGCCGCGAGGCCGCCCGGGGCAAACAAGGTGGGCGCACCGTGGAAATTCAGCGCCTGATCGGCCGTTCCTTGCGGGCTGCAGTGGACATGAAAGCACTGGGTGAGCACAGCATTACCATTGACTGTGATGTCATTCAGGCGGATGGGGGCACCCGGACCGCCGCCATTACCGGCGGCTGTGTAGCCCTGGTGGATGCCCTCAATAGCATGGTCAAAGATGGCCTGATCAAGCGCAGCCCTCTTAAGCAGATGGTGGGTGCCATCTCCGTAGGGGTATACAACGGGGAGCCGGTGCTGGATCTGGATTACCCGGAGGATTCCAGTGCGGAAACCGATATGAACGTGATCATGACTGACCAGGGGGGCTTTATTGAGATTCAGGGCACCGCTGAAGGCGCACCCTTCGCCCAGGCAGAACTGGACGGCATGCTCACCCTGGCCAAAAAAGGCATTCAGGAACTGTTCGATTTGCAGCAGCAGGCCCTGCAAGGGTAAGCCAATGGTGGGCAGCCCCCGCAATGGGGAGCTGCCCCGCTGACTAATTCCGGCGGTTACCCCACAGGAATGGCGTAATCCATGATCATGGGGGCATGATCGGAAAAGCGGGTGCCTTCATCAATTGTGGCTTCTTCCAGGCTGCGCCGCAGACCCGGCGACAGAATCTGGTAGTCAGTCCGCCAGCCGGACTGCCGGCGCCAACTGCGAGCCCACTCCGGCCACCAGGTAAACTGGCTGCCACTCAAGCTGATTGCCCGCAGGGCATCCACGTAGCCCATTTCGTCAAATACCTCATCCAGCCAGGCCCGCTCATGGGGCAGAAACCCGGACACTTCCATTTTGTGGAAGCGGGAGCTGGTGTCAGTCACATGGTGAGCGGTCTGCAGGGCACAGCAGAAGATGAACTGCC
>REBR01000206.1 GCA_007692645.1 Halomonadaceae bacterium
GACCCCCCTGAATCTGGCTGAAGTCGCCGCCCCCCTTCACTGCGACTGAACATTGCCAAAAGCACCTGCTCTGGTCTATGGTCTGCTGGCAAAACAATGCCAACACCCTGACCAGAGAGCCTTGCCATGACTGGAATAACTGCCCTACTGCTTTATGTTATCTGGACCATAATACTGGCCCTGAGTTACGCCGGCCCCCGGGTACCCCAGGTACTTGCCGGCAGTAAATCCGCCAATCACTGGGAGCGGGGTAAAGCCTCTGACGACGCCCCTCTGCTACAGCGGGCCAAAAGCGCTCACCTCAACAGCCTGGAAAACCTGCCGCTGTTTGCCGCTTTGGTACTGATCGCCGCCGTTACCCAGCAAAATGCCGTGGTAGATAGCCTGGCAGGCATTGTTATTGCCGCCCGCGTGGGCCAGGGCATTGTGCATATGATCGGTACCAGCTTTATCCTGGTGTTATTGCGCGCCACCCTGTTCCTGACCCAGTTGGCCATCATGTTGTACCTGGCATTTGCCCTGATGGGCTGAATCTGCCGTTAATCAAGCACCAGGGCAGCGGCTGACGCCGACTGCCCTGGCAGGAAAAAAACCTATGCCCTCAGTGCCGCCTTCGTCTTCCCTCGTTATTACCAGCAGTTGGCTGTGGTTATTTGCCATAGCGGCGATCTTTTTTATTCTCGCTGGCCTTCAGGCGGTCAGTGGTATTGTGACGCCGTTCCTGCTGGCGGCCTTTCTGGCGATTATCTCTGCTCCTCCCCTGTCCTGGATGAGCCGCAAGGGCGTTCCCGGCCCCATCGCTATTCTGCTGCTGTTTTCCGTGGTGGGTTTCAGCTTTTTTCTGCTGCTGCTGGCGCTGAAAGGGGCTGCTGAAAGCATGGCTGCACAGGCGCCTCTCTACCAGACCCGAATGGCTGGCTGGGTTGAAGAGTTATCACTGATGATGGAAAGCCGGGGGGTGCCCCCTGAGATGATGCCCGACAGCATTCCGGTGCCTAATGCGGCCACCCTTACCGGCATGGCCCGTGACATTGCCGGGGGTCTCGGGCAGTTCACCACCAGCGCGTTCCTGATTCTGCTGGCGTTTATGTTTATGTTGCTGGAACAACAGAACTTACTGGGCAAGCTCAATGCCGCGTTCCCCGGCCGCAAACGGGCAAGGGTGCGGGCACGGCGCTTTCTGCGCTCAGTCAACCGGTATCTGGTCATAAAGACCCTGTCCAGCATAGCCACTGGTGTGATTGTCGGCGCCGGCCTGATGCTCATTGGTGTGGACTTTGCCATTCTCTGGGCCATCCTGGCGGGTTTGCTGAATTTTATTCCCACCATTGGCTCCATTATTGCCGCCATCCCCGCCATCCTGATTGCCCTGCTGGGACTCGGTGTCACCGAGGCGGTACTGGTGCTGGTGCTGTTTACCGCAGTCAACATCACCATTGGCAGCTATATTGAACCTCAGTTTATGGGCAAGACCCTGGGGGTTTCTCCTCTGGTGGTACTGATCTCATTGTTAATCTGGGGCTGGGTATTCGGGCCCATAGGCATGCTGCTGTCCATCCCTCTCACCATGGTGGTCAAACTGGCCCTGGAATCCAGCCCACAGACCCGCTGGATGGGGGTCCTCATGAGCGACAAGGCCAAGGTACGCTGATTGCCACCATGAGGTATTTCCCATGACCCAGGTGATGCGCGTTACCGGTGCCTGGACCGGCCTGCTCAGTGAGTGGCTGCGCCAGCAGGGGCTGCCGCAACACCCGTTACAGGCGGCGCTGGCCCGCTATGCCGGTGACGACAAAGTACCCATACCGGTGTGGCGGGATCTGCTGGCACAGGGACTGGCCACTGCCCCCGGACAATGTGCACCGGAACTGGCCGTGGGCGCCCTGGTGCAACCCGCCCACCTGGGGGTGCTTGGCTACCTGGTGCTGGCGTCGGATACCCTGGGTGACGCCATGCTGGCCTATCAGCGGTATGAACGGCTGTTTTACGGCGTTAATCTGGCCACCATCGACCTTAGCGGCACTGACGCAGAAATCCGCTGGCCAGCCGCTGAGCAGGCTTTGGGTCAGCAGGCAGACGGGGTCGCCATTGCCGCTCTGGTCACTTTTCTGCGCCGTCAGTTACATAATCCGCCACCACCCACCCGGGTCACTTTTCGCGGGGTGGTGAGTGATCAGGCCGCCGCTGCCTACCGCAGCTTCTTTGGCTGCCCGGTGCTGTTCGGGGATAGCCATGTGCGGGTACAGTTCCCCCTGGCCAGCCTGCAACTGACCATGCCCCGCAGGGACCCGACCCTGCACACCTTGCTGGACCGCCAGGCCCAGGCCCTGTTGCGGGCATTGCCTGCCAGCACGCCCATGGAAACCCAGTTACAGCAGGCGCTACTGCGCCTGTTAGCGGCCGGTGAACCCACTCTGGTAAAAGCCGCCGAACAGTTACACATGGCGCCCCGCACCCTGCAGCGGCGCCTGGCAGGACACGGCCTTAGCTGGCAGCAATGGCTGGACAACAGCCGGGAGCAGCTGGCCCGCAACTATCTGGCAGACCCCGGTCTGAGCCTGAACGATGTGGCCCTGTTGCTGGGCTACTCGGAACAGAGTGCGTTTAACCGGGCATACCGGCGCTGGCGGGGCCGCTCCCCGGGGAGAGACCGGCGTAATACCCACCTTTGAACGGGTGTAATACCTGCCCCCTGCACTCACATATACTAACGGAGCTATTATGAGTACCAGCCACGCCTCCCAATACCCCTTGCTGATTACCGGAGCCGGACAACGCATTGGCCTGGCCTTTGCCCGCCACTGGCTGCAACAGGGCCAACCGCTGATCATCACCTACCGCAGTGAGCGACCCGCCATTGCTGAACTCAAAGCCGCCGGGGCCCTGTGTCTGCACGCCGACTTTGCCACGGAAGCGGGTGTTGCCGGGTTTTTGCAGAACCTGCGTAAACACTGCCAGGGATTACGGGGCATCATTCACAATGCCTCAGACTGGCTGCCGGAGTCAGCACAGTATTCGAATGTGGAGGTGATGCAGCAAATGCTGCAAATCCATACCATGACCCCCTACCGCATCAATCTGGACTGTGAAGATCTGCTGCTGGCGGGGGATGGGCCACGGGATATCGTCCATATGACGGATTATGTGGTGGAGAAAGGCAGCGCCAAACACATTGCCTATGCCGCCAGCAAAGCCGCTCTGGCCAACCTGACCTTGTCTTTTGCCCGTAAGCTGGCGCCCCGGGTCAAGGTCAACAGCATCGCCCCGTCACTGATCATGTTTAACCCGGAAGATGATGCCGCCTACCGGGAAAAAACCCTGAAGAAATCCCTGTTGCAGGTGGAACCCGGAGAAGATACCGCCGTTCAGACCCTGCAGTTTCTGCTGGATAACCCCTATATTACCGGCCGCTCTCTGCCCCTGGATGGCGGTCGGCATCTCGTTTGAGGGCAGCGCCCAGGCCCTGAAAATAGTATCGGAAAGCGCCATTGATGCGCTCCCGCTGGGCACCCCGGGGATACAGCCCCAGGCGCGCCTCACTGGTGGCCCGGGTGCCCTTCACCAGAAACCCGTTGCCCCGGGCTGCATCCTGCACAAAAGCTTCAAAGGCCCGGGCACAGCACTCTTCCGGCAAGCTGTAGTAAATGTGGCCACGGGCTTCATCCTCTGCCGCAGACGCCTGAAACTGCTCGCTGGGACCGGTGCCATCCTCACTCAGCAGTATGGCCTTGAAGCAGGCGAACAGCCGGTCATTCAGTGGGTGCGGAACCGGCGTATCCCCCACCAGCCAGGCTTTTGAGGCAAACACCCCGGGTCTTGGGCGCTGAAACGCCTTGCCCGCCAGATAATGATCCAGGGCATGAAACCACTCATGGGCCAGACTGCCGGGGCCCGCATTTTTGGCCAGGGCCAGGCAATGCTGTGCCGGACTATAGTGGGCCGCCACCCCGGGCTGCCCGCCAATACCGTAGTGAAACGACAAGGCACCGCGCAGGGAAATCAGCTCTTCTGTGCCGGTCAGCACCTGCATCAGGTCATCCAGAGCCTGATAGAACTGTTGGGCTGCCCAGGCCTGTTCATCACGGCTAACCCAACGCCCCACACCAATACTGCGGAAGCCAAAGCGGCGGCGCACATGCACAAAACTGATAGTACCGCTGGCAGGTTTAATGCTCATAGATACGCCAATGCGGCATCCGCCGCTGCCAGTGCTCCTTCCGCAAAGCCGCCGTATTCCAGGGCACTTTCGCTGCCGGCAAACACCAGCCGCTGGTCCCATTGAGGCCGTGGGCCCAGTTGGTAATGGGGGTGATAATTCAGCATTTCCTGGTCTGCCGCCGTTGCAGTCCATGGGTCACCGGCCCAGTCATGAATATGCAGTGACAAGGGCTCAGCTGCCTGCTCACCAAACAGGCTCAGCAACTGGCTGACGACGGCCGCCTCCAGTTCCCGGGAAGACAGTTGCTGGCGCTGCCGGGCATCCCAGCCAAAAAAACCAAACAGGGCTGGACGACTGGCATCCTGGGGGCTGGCATCCTGAATTTCCCGCAACGGACCGGTTTCACTAAAAGCCATGGCCAGTCCCTGCTGGCGCCAGAACGGCTGATCATATGTCACAGTTGCTTTGGCGTGACCGGCCATCCAGGTGGGTGTCTGCAGGTGGAGTTGTACCAGTGACTCAGGCAATGGCGGTTGAATCTGCAGGTGCTGCTGCACCAGCCGGGGCGGAATGGCGATCACCACCTGGCTGGCCAGGCTGGGAGCAGCGCCCCCGTCACTGCCATAGGCGATGGCTACACCCTCTGGGGTCTGGGTCAGACCGGTGACTGCCCTGTCCAGAAAAACCCTATCAGAATCGAGCTCAGTGGCCATGGCCATCACTAAACTCTGCATACCGCCGGTAAGGCGGTAGCTGGGGGGTGCGGGGGGCGCCTGTAACCGCTTCAGGGACCCTCCCCGCTGCAACAGCACTTGTCCCTGGTCCCATTGAGGGAAGACGGTCAGACCAAAGTGCGCCACCCACCGAGCCATGAGCGGCTGCCTCGGCCAGAACCATGCAGCACCATAATCTGCCCCCTGGTTGCTGAACAATCGCCCCCCCAGACGCTCACGGGCTTCTAACAGACACCAGTGGCGACCCTGCTGCTGTAACCTGCAGGCCAGTGCCAAACCACTCAGACCACCGCCAATAATGACAATCGGCGGTGCTGCTGACTCAGGGGCTGTCATAGCCGTGCCTGCAGTCGCTGTAACTGCTGATCCAGGGCTTGCAAATGACCGGTTTTCAGCCACAGGCTGGTCCCCTGGGGGCCGGCTTTGGCCTGTAATCGTCCGGCAACTGGCAGCCGTAACCAGTCATGGGGGCCAAGGGGGTTGCCGTCCTGCTCACAGTCTCCTGCAAGCACCAGTAACTCACCGCCCCCGGGCAGGGCCAGATCAATGTCTGCCCCTGGCTGCCAGTGCTCCAGGCTTACGGTTTCGCCAAACCCTGAAAATAGCGGTTGCAGACTGACTCCGGGGCGTTGCGGATCATGGGTGGCGCTGATCTGATCAGGACTCAGGCGCACCGGGGTCTGATCATCCGGGTCAAACTGCCAGAGTTTCACGAAAATCACGCACCCCGGAGCTGACCCGGGACGGTGACTGGAACCTGGGGGGTTGCGCACATAGGTACCCGCCGGATAGTCCCCCTCCTCGTCCTGGAAGACCCCCTCCAGCACCAGAAACTCTTCACCCCCATGGTGTACATGGGGGGAGAAATGACTTTCCGGGGCGTAGCGGACAATACTGGTGGCCCGGGCCACTTCATCCCCTACCCTATCCAGGGGGCGACGCTCCACCCCTGGCATGGGGGAAGGAAGCCAGGGCTGGGATTGGGTGTGTACCCGCACCGGCTGGGAAAAATCACTGTGGATTGACATAGTAACAACTCCATTCAATGCCAGGGGTTTACGAAGACCAGTGGAGAGAAGCTCACCCACTGGTCAATTCGTCATCCAGGCAAACAGGAGCGTTAGCGGGTTCGTAACAGCCCGGTGACCCCCATTCCGGCCACCATGGCCAGCACAAAACCCACCGTGGCGGGCTGCCCGGCTGGTAGCGAGGCAATGGCCGGACCGGGGCAGTAGCCGATCAGGCCCCAACCAATGCCGAACAATGCGGCGCCCATTACCAGTGACTTATCAATATCCTGGCGGTTTGGCAGGGTAAAACGTTTGGCGAAAAAAGGTTGCTCCCGCCGCAATACCAACCGGTAGCCAATGGCAGCGGTCACCACCGCGGCACCCATTACAAACGCCAGAGTGGCGTCCCAGGCACCCAGAATATCCAGAAATCCCAGCACCCGTGCCGGGTCCGTCATGCCGCCTACGGCCAGGCCGATACCAAATAGCAGCCCGGTAATCAGGCCAATCAGTCCCTGTTGCATCTGTGTGCTCCTTTAAATGACGTGACGCATGATGGCCACAGTGACAATGCCTGCCACCATAAACACCCCTGTGGCCACCAATGACCGGCGAGAAAAGCGGGCAATGCCACAAACCCCGTGACCACTGGTACAACCACTGCCGATAACGGTACCCACCCCCACCAGCAGACCCGCCAGCACCGCCAGGGGCACATGGTCCGCTACCCGGCCAATGCCACTCTCACCGGTGGCCAGGGCCACCAGCAAAGGACCCAGTAACAGGCCGGCGATAAACGTCAGGCGCCAGATTTTATCCGGCGCCATACGGGGTGGTATCAGGCTGTCCACAATGCCACTGATACCTACCACGCGGCCCAGTGTGGCCATCATGAAAACCACTGCCAGGCCAATCATCAGCCCGCCTATCAGGCCCGGAACAATCATCGGTTCGGTCACGGCATTCTCCTTTACGGGTTATTGTTGTCGCTTATGTTGTTGCTTGTGTGTGTGCTGCTGGCATCGCCCGGTTCAGGCCGCAGGGCGCACCAGGCCGCATAGGTGCTCAGGAAAACCTGCCCGGTCAGGGTTGCCGGGAAATGGGTCCGGTTAAGCTGGTCCATCACCGGCCCTTTCACTTCACTCAGGTGCAAACGCACCTTGGCGTCCTGTAACCGGGCATTAATATTGTCCAGGCTATCCAGTGCCGAGGCATCAATCAGGTTCACCGCCGGGCACACCAGTACCAGGTCCTTTAACTGCGGTTTCTCACTCACCAGCGTCATCACAGTGTCTTCCAGAAAGCGGGCGTTGGCAAAGTACAGGCTCTCATCCACTCGCAACAGGGCAAAGTCCGGATACACCTCTACCCGGTGTCGCTCAGTATTGCGGAAATGCTCAGTACCCGGCACCCGCCCCAGTACCGCCGTATGGGGGTTGCTGGTGCGATAGATGTACAGGGCCAGTGAAAGGCCCACCCCCACCATCAGTCCGGTGGCCACGGAGTGCACCAGGGTCAGCACCAGGGTCGCGAGCATGGCAATAAAATCCGGCCGACCATAATGGAAAGTGCGTTTGATTGCGGCAATATCCACCAGTGACGCCACGGATACAATAATGATAGCTGCCAGTGTGGCGATGGGCAGGTAGGCAATCGCCGGGGTCAGAAACAGGGTTGCCAGAGCAATGGCCAGGGCAGTAAAAGCGCCGGTGGCGGGGGTTCTGGCCCCCGCGTCATAGGCCATCACTGAGCGGGAAAGGCTGCCCATGACCGGCATCCCACTGGAAAAGCCGGCCCCCAGATTGGCTACTCCCAGACCCAGCAGCTCCTGGTTCGGGTCCACATGCTGGCGCTTGCGTGCCGCCAGCATCTGGGCCACAGACAATGACTGTACAAAGCCCACCACGGCGATTAACAGGGCCCCCAGCCACAATGGTTGCCACTGCTCCCAGGCCAGTGGCGGCAGACTCAGTGGTGGTAGCCCCCGGGGCACCTCCCCTACCACTGCCAGCCCCCGTGCCTGCAAGTCCAGCCCCCAGGTCAGTAGTGTGGCACCCAAAACAGCAACAATCGGCGCAGACTTGCTGATGATGGCAGCAGAACGCTCCGCCAGCCCCAGGGCCTGCAGGGCTGGCGCCAACAGGGTGCGTGCCAGCAGCAGAAACAGCAATACCCCGGCGCTCATTACCAGAGTCAGGCCATGGACCTGGCTGAGTTGCTGCCACAGGGTGCTGCCAATGCCGATCAGGTTATGGCCCCGGCTATCGAGCCCCAGCAGATGTTGCAGCTGACTGGCAATAATCACCAGGGCGGAGGCGGTGATAAAACCGGAGATCACCGGGTGACTGAGGAAGTTGGCGAGAAACCCAAGGCGCAACAGCCCCATAACAATCAGCATCGCGCCAGAGAGAAAGGCTAAAAGCACCGCTCCGGTGAGGTACTCTGCAGAGCCCAAACTGTAAAGGGGCCCCAGGGTGGCAGCGGTCATCAGGGCGATCAGGGCCACCGGCCCTACGGACATGGTCTGGCTGGTGCCAAACAGGGTGTACAGCAACAAAGGCAATAGGCAGGCATAGAGTCCCACCTGGGCCGGCAACCCCGCCAGCAGGGCAAAGGCCAAGGACTGGGGCACAAGCATGATGGTCAGAAACACCGCAGCGGTGACGTCGTGGCTCAGGGATTGCCGGTTATACCGGGGCAGCCACTGGGTGATGGGCAGCTGCAAGCCCAGACGCCAACGCTTCACCACTGGCTCCCGGTGTTGGGCAGCCCCGTTTCAGGGCAGCCTGGGGGGTAATCAGCCTGGCAAGCCATCCCAGCGCTGCTCACAGATGGCCATTCATAGTCTGCAGCAGAACCTGCTGTTGCGGCTCCGGTGTCTTACCCGCGGCGGTATAAGCGGCGGCAATACGGGTGACCGCCCAGGACTGGTCATAAGCGCCATCGATGGCCCCTGCCTGTGTCAGCGCCCGGGTAAACTGCCCGGCCTCAGCATGGGCGATAGCCAGCTTGGTGGTCAGAACCCGGCGTTCAGTGGCATCACTGCGGCTGCTGACCGCCTCATCCAGACTCGCCAGCAACTTCCTGGCCTGTTCCTGTTCCGGCAGGCCACTGTAGATCCCGGCAATGACCAGCCTGCTGCGGGTTTCCAGAAACACATCCTGAATGGAAGGCACCAGCTCCAGGGCCCGTTCAAGCACCTCAACAGCCTGCTCCTGCTGCCCAAGCACACCGTAAAGACGGGCCATTTCTGCCAGGTCAAGACTGATCTGGGTTGCCCCCAGGTCGTCCTTCACCCGCTCAACCAGACTGTCTGCCTGCATCAACAGTTCCAGGGCACGCACATCATTACCGGCCTTATGCTGACGGTCTGCCTGCCATAGCAGCAACTGCACCACCTCTGGCGGGCTGCCCACATTGCCACCGGTTTCATAGGACCGGCTCAATACCTCTGCTGCCTGGTCCCTTTCACCCAGGGCCCCCAGCCGGCCGCCGATTTCCGCCAGTAACCAAGCCTGACGCTGGGGCTCATCCAGGGTGTCAGCCTGAGCCAGGGCCCGCTCCAGCACTTGCAGTGCCATCCCGTTCTGCCCTGCTTCCTGATAACGGCCGGCAAGGTCTGCCAGCATCCAGGCCTGGTCATCCGCATCCGGCTCATTGTCAATAATCCCCAGGGCACGGACAAAACCGTGCTCCGCCTGTTCCTGCTCGCCGTTACTGGCAAAGTGAGCGGCAATGGCCGCTTCCGCCCAGCTACGGTCTACGGCTCCCTCAATCTCACGAGCCACAGCAGCAGCCCGGTGACTGTCCCCCTGATGGACGTATTCAACGGCAATTTCGCTCAGCACACGATCCCGGTCCATGGTTTCATCAATACCGGCCGACAGGTGATGAGCCACAGCCAGTGCCCCGTGGGTCTCAGCAGAAGAGGCTGTATCGCTGGACTGGCCGCAGCCCGCCAGCAGTGTAAGACTCAGGGTCAGCAGGGCCACAGGCTGTTTCAGGGTGTTCAACATCATTTACTCCACTCTTTATAAGGGGAACAACTTCGATCAGGCATTGGATCAGCCCGAGGCAACAGAATCAACGCAGACCATCCCGGATGGCTCTGAACACCGCAATGGATTCATCGGTATTGCGGTGGTAACCCGGGTCAGCACCGGTGCGCACAATGACCAGATTCGCCGGTTCAGAGACATAGATATACTGGCCCCAGACACCGGCGGCAAAATACTCCCGGTCCGCCTGCTCCGGTACCCACCAGTGGTACTGGTAGCCCCGGCCACCGTAATTATAGGGCGAGGCTCCGGGCTGTAGAAAATCCGCCGCTGGGGTGGTGGCCTGCTGCACCCATCGCGGTGGCAGTAACTGCTGACCCTGCCATTTCCCCTGCTGCAGATACAACTGCCCGAGACGGGCATAGTCCCGGAGTTGGGCATTGAGACAGCAGAACGCAATAACCCCAGCGTCATCCTGGTTGCGATCCACACTCCAATAGGCATCCCCTTCCATACCCAAAGGCTGCCAGAGCTTTTCTTCTATCAATGCCGGAATCGGTTGCTCATAGATGGCTTCAAGCAGCATGGCCAGGGCCTGGGTATTGATACTGATGTAATGGAAGGTCTCACCGGAGGCACCACCGCTGGCGTAGTCTGCCATGATCCCCGCCGCCTGCCGGCCAAACACGAACACTTTCCAGAAGAACAGATTGATGTCTGAGAACTGCTGGTGGTAAATCTCATCAAAATCCACCCCCGAGGCCATCTGCAGTACATGGCGGATTGGCACCCCGTCATAACCGGTGCCTTCAAGGGCTGGTACCCGATCACTAATGGGCTGATCCAGATCATCCAGCCGCCCTTCCTGCTGAGCGATACCCACCAGGGTCCCAATAAAAGATTTGGCCACTGACCAGGAGGTAAAGCGGTCGTGCTCCTGCGCGCCAAGGGCATACTCTTCATGGACAATGGCGCCGTCCTGAATCACCAGCAGACCGGTAGTGCGGGTGCGGGCCATAAAGTCGGCCAGGGTGCGGGTTTCACCGGCAAACTCGTAGGTCTCAATTAATTCGCCCTGACGGCGGGAAAAGGCGTGGGGCTGATCCCCTGCCCGGATGCTGTGGTAGGGGAAGATGCGCTGCATATTGCGGAAGTTATCTTCCCGCAGCTCTTCATCAAACAGGTTTACCATGGTCAGCGGGCTGTAGTCGGACCAGGGGCGGCTGGCCAGCAGCCCCAGCGCCAGAGTCAGTAACAGCAACAGGGCCAGACCCCAGAGTAACAATTTGCCCATAACAGTCTTCTGCTTATTATTGTTTCAGATAATTTTGAGGTATTGCCTGATGATACCTGAGTTTGGCCCTTGCCACTAAAGTCCAATCCGGTAAAAAACGCAGCAAAAAAAAGGGGCTTTCGGAAAACCGAAAACCCCTTTTCTGCAATTGGTAGGACCACCCAGATTCGAACTGGGGACCTCTGCCATGTCAAGGCAGCGCTCTAACCAACTGAGCTATGGTCCTGTTGATTGTGAAGCCCAGGGGCCTCGTAATCGGTGCGTAGAATAGCGACCCGGACGGGCCGGGTCAAGCGCCACATCAGTCCTTGTAGAAGTCCTGGTACCAGTCGACGAAATTACGGATACCGGTTTCCACACTGGTATCGGGCTGATAGCCCACATCGGTGATCAGGTCCTGCACATCCGCATAAGTGGCAGGCACATCCCCGGGTTGCAGTGGCAGAAAGTTCTTTTCGGCTTTCTTGCCCAGGCAGTCTTCCAGTACTTCAATAAACCGGCCCAGTTCCACCGGATTGTTACTGCCAATGTTGTAGAGGCGGTAAGGGGCACTGCTGGTGGCAGGGTCTGGCTGCTGGCCGGACCAGTCCGGGTTAACCGGGGCCACATGGTCAAGGGTGCGCAGCACCCCTTCAACGATATCGTCGATATAGGTGAAGTCCCGGCGGTGGTTGCCGTGGTTGAACACGTCAATGGGCTCACCGGCAAGGATCTTTTTGGTGAAAATAAACAACGCCATATCCGGGCGGCCCCAGGGGCCATACACGGTAAAAAACCGCAGACCGGTGGTAGGCAGACGGTACAGGTGGCTGTAGGTGTGGGCCATCAGCTCGTTGGCCTTCTTGGAGGCGGCGTAGAGGCTCAGGGGGTGGTCCACGTTGTCATGGCTGGAGAACGGCATGGATTCGTTGGCGCCATACACAGAGCTGCTGGAGGCGTATACCAGGTGTTTCACCTGGTGGTGCCGGCAACCCTCAAGAATGTTCATAAAGCCAACCAGGTTGGCATCCACATAGGCATGGGGGTTTTCCAGGGAATAGCGCACCCCGGCCTGGGCCGCCAGATGCACCACCCGCTCCGGGCGGTACTGGCTGAATATGCGGGTCATGGCGTCACGGTCCGCTACATCCACCCGCTCCTCGGTAAAGCCGGGGTGGCCGGTTAACCGTGCCAGGCGGGCTTCCTTCAGGTTGACATCGTAATAGTCATTGACGTTATCCACGCCAATCACTTCATCGCCACGAGCAAGCAGTCGTAAGGCCACATGGGACCCGATAAATCCGGCGGTGCCGGTAACCAGTACGCGCACTGGAATCTCCCTGTTGGTAATGGTGGTAGTCCATAAACAGATAACCACGCCCGTGGTGTTGGGGCGTGGCTGTTATATCACAGTGCTGTTCAGCGCTAGTGTCCCGTCCGGTTAACAGGCTTCTGTTATCAGAAACGCACACCGATACGGGCAAAGGGGCCAGTGATGTCCGCATCCACTTCCAGATCCCCGGAGCCTTCAATATCCACTGAGAAATCCCGGTACCCTACCTGGCCATAGACCAGCTGGTAGCTGTAACCCAGGTACAGCTCCATATCAGACACGGTGTCACCGTCGAAAGAGATGTAGCTGATCTCAGCACCGGCACCCAGACCCGTCAGGGGCAGGTCAACCCGGCCATGGGCGTACAGCATGGGGATCATTTCCTTGAGGTTTACTGACTCCCTGTTACCGGGGTTATTACGGTCTTGCATGACCACTTCGCCGGTGAAGTGTTTGACGTTGAAACCCAGATCCAGGCCAACCACCGGTAACGGTGCGGTGTAGAAAATGGTGTAATCGTAGTGGCTTAGGTCCAGTGTAGTGCGTACATCACCGGTGAACTGCTGTCCCTGAAAAGTGGTGTTGGCCTGCCCGCTTTCCGTTTCATCATACTCCGTATAGCGGATGCGGAAGTTCGGGATCAGCGGC
>REBR01000006.1 GCA_007692645.1 Halomonadaceae bacterium
CCAAAGGGGGCTATGAACATGGGGAAGATTGGCGGGAGGCGGCTAACCGGGAACTGCAGGAAGAGGCAGGCTACGCCGCCGGCAAACTGACACTGATCAAAGACATGACCCTGTCCCCAGGCTACATGGGCCACAGCATCCGGGCAGTACTGGCACAAGACCTGACCCCTTCCCGGTTGCCGGGGGATGAGCCTGAACCCCTGGAAGTCCTCACCTGGAAACTGTCTGAGCTGGAGGAACTGGTAGCCAGAGAAGAGCTTAACGAAGCCAGAGTCATTGCCGCCCTCTACATGGTGCGGGCACTGCTCGCCAAACAGCCATAACGGTAACGGCTGGCGCCGTTACCGCAACCCCGGCACATCAGGCGAAGTCGTATTCGCCACCGGCAGCCAGGGCCCGCTGATAGGCCGGTAATGCCTGAAAGCGCTTCACATAGGCGCAGATTTGCGGGTACTGCTGCCCATCCACCATACCCCGGGCAACACTGGCTTCCAGGGGGAAACTCATCTGAATATCAGCCCCAGTCATCTGCCCCCCTGCCATCCAGTCCTGCTTGGCCAGGTGCTGCTCCACAAAGCCCAGGTGCGTGCGCAACATGGGCCCCAGAAACATCTTGTAGGTTTTCGCCACAATACCTTTGGCAATGGGCCGGGCAAAAAACGGCATCGGGCTGGTGCGGATCTTCTCAAACACCAGACGCATCACCATGGGGGGCATTAATGACCCTTCCCCATAATGCAGCCAAAAGGTGTAATCCCGCTGGGCCGCTGTACCGGCTTCAGGCACCAGGCGCCGCTCCGGGTCCTTGTTGACCAGGTATTCGATAATGGCGCCGGACTCGGCAATGGTGACTTCCCCATCCACAATCACCGGTGATTTTCCCAGGGGATGCACTGCCTTGAGGCTGTCCGGTGCCAGCATGGTCTGGGCATCCCGCTCATGACGCTGCACCTGATAAGGCATGCCCAACTCTTCCAGCAGCCAGATAATTCGCTGTGAGCGGGAATTGTTCAGGTGATGCAGGATGATCATGGAGAGCTCTCCTTTACCGGGCAACTGTTAAGTGAACGCAAGCATACGCCCCCAGTTACCAATCAGATGACCCCCAGTGTGACGAAGATCACGTCAAGAGTGCCAAACGCGTTCGGCAAACGGGTCAATTACATAGACTTAACTAATTGTTACAAAAGGACACCAATAAGTCATAAAGCGCCAACCAAAAAGGCCACTCATCATGAATAACAACAACATCACCGGTAGCGGCTTACGGCTGCTCGCTCTGCTGGCCATGACCCTGGTACTGAGCGGTTGCCCGGTAGAGAGCTCATCCTCTTCGTCCCCCTCCAGCGTTACAGATGTCAGTCAGACCCCTGAGGATCCTGCAGATGAGGCTCCGGATAATGGCCCACCCCCTTCTCAGGAACCTGAACCACTGAACCGCTTTCAGTTTGCCAATGGCTGCTACCAGATTCAGTCCGGGGAGCAGTTTATTGCCGCCAATGCAGATGATCGCAGCTATCACCTGACGGATGAACAGTCAGAGGCTGCCGCTTTCACCATGCGCCCCACGAAACTGGGCTCTTACCTGCTCATGTCCGGATACCAGCCCAGGGAGGGCCGGGCTGGCCGCAAGGAATTACTGGGGATTCGTGATCCGGCGGGGGAGTTTCTCGATCACAGTGGTAATTTTATCGGTGAAGTCAGTTATCTGGTGGCCGGCCTGGGGGACACCGTCAATCTGGTTGCTGACTTTGTGCTACCAGTAGGTGATGTGGTGCGCTCCATTGGTGATGCCCTGCTGGATTTAGGTAACCGTGTGGGGGAGACCCAGATTAACCCCAGGCTTGGCATGGTAATCCGGGCTAACGATCTGGCTGTCTGGCAGCTGAACCCTGCCAGTGGGGATCGCTTTACCTTGGCCTCCCGCCAGACCGGGCTGATTCTGGACCCCAATGAAGATGGCCTGACACTGTCTTCACCGGCAGTAGCATCAGAAAACAGCCAGATGCGCCTGATAGCGACCCAGGGCTGTGCCGCTTACCCGGAGGCAGAGCTTAACGCCACTGTGGCGGAAGAAGGTCCGGCCAATTACCTGCTGGAGGTGGAGCGCTACCAGGGGGTTGAGGGGCTAACGGAGAATGATGTCTTTGGCTATGTAGACACCCACTCCCATATCTCGGCCTATGAATTTATTGGCGGGCGGGTGAATTACGGCGATCCCTTCCACCGTTTTGGCATCACCCACGCTATGGATGACTGTTCTGTACACCATGGCCCCATGGGTGCCACCGGCCTGCTGGAGCAACTCACCGGGGTGCCCGGCCTGCATGACACCCAGGGTTGGCCCACCTTTAATGACTGGCCCCGGCGGGATTCCCTGATGCACCACCAGAGTTACTACCGCTGGATAGAGCGGGCCCACCTTGGTGGCATGAAGGTGCTGGTCAACCATCTGGTGCACAATGAAATTCTTTGCCAGGTTAATCCACAGAAGCAAAACGACTGCGACCCGAACGAGACCATCAAACTGCAGATTCAGCGTATGTATGAAATGCAGGATTACATTGATGCCCAGGCCGGCGGCCCCGGCAAAGGTTTCTTTCAGATTGTTACCAGTCCGGCCCAGGCACGGGAAGTCATTGACCAAGGGCATCTGGCGGTGATTCTGGGTCTGGATATGTCCCACCCCTTTGGTTGCCGGGAACTTAACGGTATTC
>REBR01000092.1 GCA_007692645.1 Halomonadaceae bacterium
GCCTTACTCTAGATGCTGACTCAACCGGGCCTCGTGCCAGGGGTGAGTTCACACAGAACAAAGTCCATAAAGCCATAGGCACCCGGGAGGCTAAGGGGTGGGACTCGCAGGTTTATAATCAGTGGGGGGTTATGGCCGAGCTTGAGCTGGGCTACCAGCTGCCCTATGTCCCTTTTAACCGAATGGGGGCCGGCTGGCTGCTGGCGTTTCTGGGTCAGGAAGTCGGCTTGCGCATGCAGCCTTATGGGCGGGGCGTAACCGGTAATATTGTGCAGGAATACGGTGCCGGCATGAACCTGCGGCTCGGTCATCAAGTGCCCGCTTTTACGGCTCTGCCGGTAGCAAGAGAGGGTTTTTCCTAGTACTTGCGCGGCAATATTGAAGGCAAGCGTGTCGAGAAGAACATTCTTCGGGAGGGCAATACCCGCAGGGTCAATGAAGTGCCGGAACACAGCTATGGCGTGGTGCTTGAACGGGACGTTTTATCTGCCAGCATCGGCGCTGTGCTTCACTATTCTGGCCTGGAACTCGGCTTCGACACCCTTTATGAGTCAAAGGCATACAACACGCAATATTATGACCTGGACGGCGCCGTTAAGTTTTTTGGCCGCGACCAGGTGCCCGGTGGCCATTACATGGTGCGACTCACCCTCAAAAAAGTGTATTAGCTGCAGAAAATGGGGACAGACCACGTTTAATTTGTGACCTGCACCAAAAATCAGCCCACCAGGCCCATCACCTTCTGGCCATTTCCTGCACTTCTGTATACTGTTTATAAATACAGCTATGAGGACGGTGGCCCACGGATGACCAGTCACGATCAAAACTTCAAAAACCTGATACTGGATTACCCTCGCCAGGCACTGGCGTTCTTTGCTGCATCAGAAGCTGAGGATATGGATGCCTCGGTCACCATTCAGCCCCTTCGCCAGGAACAGCTCAAAAGCCGGCTGGGCGATCGCTTTCGCGAGCTGGATATCCCCCTGCTGGTGGAGTGGCCTGATGGGCGCCGGGAAGCTCTTCTTTTTGTCCTGGAAGAAGAAACTCACCCCGGCCGCTTCTCGATTCACCGGCTGGTGCATTATTGCGCCGATCTCTCTGAACTTTACCAGACTGACCGGGTGGTACCGGTGGTAATTTTTTTGAGGGACGGCGCGGCCATCCCCAGAACATTGCAGCTGGGGAGTGAGCGTTACACCTATCTGGCGTTCGAGTATTTGTACTGTGAGTTAGCCTCGACGCCAGTAGAAAATTACTGGCACAGCGATAACCTCGTGGCCCGCCTGAACCTGCCTAATATGCAGTGGTCGCAAGAACAGAAAGTGGATGTTTACGCCCAGGCCGTGCGCGGATTGCTGCAGCTGGAACCCGATATAGAACGCCAGTTGAAGTACATCGACTTTATCGACATCTATTCAGCCCTGGATGATAATGATATGAAGAGCTATCAGGAACGTTACCCTCAGGAGACCCAGACCATGGCTGGACTTAGAGAGCGGTTATTGACGGAAGGCGTAGAGCAAGGAGTACAGCAAGGCGAGCGCGGTGTCTTGGTCAAACAGTTAACACGCCGTTTTGGCCCATTGGAGAGTCAGACCGTTGAACGGGTCCAGAAAGCTTCCATTGAAGAGGTGGATGAATGGCTGGAGAACATCCTGGAAGCCCGTTCTCTTGATGAGGTGTTCACCCCCCACTAACGTCTGTCCCCATTTATTCTGCCGACTTGAAAAAAGCGGTACCATACCCTTGTCTTAATTTCTCACTGCCAATCAATTTTCAGATCTTTTTGAGCCTGAGCACAATCTCTCAGATAGAGATTAATCAGGCTCTGGTACGGCATGTCATTTTTTTCCGCAAGCAGCTTGAAGTACTCGATGGTGTCTTCATCGAGCCTGATCGTGACCTGCTTCTTGAGCCTCTTGGCATAGGGATTCTTAACAGAATCGGAAAAATCGTAGTGATCACGCATGTCTGCACCCTTCATAGGCCTTCCGCTCTCCCTTGTTCGCCTGACGCAATGCCACACAATCAGAAGACCAGAATGGCACTTACTTAAACGTTTTTGAATACCCGTGTGCGGCAATGGCTCACCGCGCAGCTGGTCTTACCTGTGGGAGCGGCCATGGCCGCGATTAAGCAACTCTGACACAGGTTTTCTGGCGGGGGTTTCGTTATGGCCTCGAAAGTCATCGCGGCTATAGCCGCTCCCACAGGTAGGGCTTTAGTAAGTGCCATTCGGGACAGACCACGTTTTCCTGTCCCTAATTTGACCGACCAAAAGTTGTCACATACGATAACTTCATGGTGTCGCTGAAGATAGATTGCAGAAGGTAAAGCAAAATGAGTCTTCAAAAACTGAAAGAGAAAGCCCTGAAAAACGACGCCGTACGCGCGGAGTATGATCAGCTCGCTGAAGAAATTGAGCTCATTGATAAATTGATCACCATGCGCTCTCAAGCAGGCCTGACCCAGGAAGCCCTGGCTAACCGTCTTGGAACCAACAAGTCCAACATTTCCCGTATGGAGCGGGGTAGGGGTAACCCGAGTTGGACAGCATTGAACAAATACGCCGGTGCCTGCGGTTTTCGAATCAAGCTCGAAACCGTCCCAGAGGAACCGGCTGATAAAGCCAACGCCTAACATCTGGGGTAAAAGGGGGACAGACCATGACCGGATTGCGAGAGCGGTTATTGACGGAAGGCGAACGCGTTGCCT
>REBR01000182.1 GCA_007692645.1 Halomonadaceae bacterium
GTTTTGCTTGCATCGGTTCAGGCCCTTTCATCAATCAGCCGTTGGCTGAGCTGGGTTTTCAGCATAACCGGTTTACCCAGGTGGCAGGCAATGGCCGGCACCGTCAGATCCAGTTTTCTTAGCCGCTCTGCCAGATCTTCTGTGGTGGCCTGCAGCAGTTTTAACGCCAGGGGACGCTCAGCCCATATGCGGGTGTCGAGCTGACCCTGGGCTAATGTGAGATCAAAATACAGCGGTCCCAGACCGTCCAGATCCAGGGCTAATGCCAGTCGCCATTGGCTTTGTTTCTGTTTGCTGGCATTTTCCTCATCCTCTTGCTCCTGTTGTCGCTGCTCGATACGTAGCTGTGCGCTGCGGGCTTCCCCGTGGGCGGTGAGCCAGGGCAGCTCCATCATCAGGGTTTGGGTGGGGGTGGCGGCCTCCTGGGAGGCACCACCGCTGCTGAGAACCTGGGCATGGAGCTGGTTGACGCTGATCCGGTTAAGCATGCCTGCCAGCAGCCGCAGGGTTTCCCCCACTGACAGGGGGACACGGCCGCCCACCTGGGTCATATCCGGGGGCGGGGCGGCTGGAAACTGCAATTGACCGCTTTGCAACAGATGCGGACTTAAGCTTGGCTGCAGAGCTCGTAATTGGGCAGCGGTGTCAGCAGGGGAGGCGGGCTGGCGGCCATCCCCAAGTAACTGGCGGGCAGTGTTGAGCAGTGCCTGTTTAAGATCAGGGGGCAGAGTGTCCCCAGGGGCTGCGGTTGCCAGGCGGGCCTCACTGAAAACGCCACTGGCGGAAAGCCACTGGCGTACTGCCTCAGCCCCGCCGCTGGCCTGGCCAGGTTGGCCGCTCTGGAGTGGCGCGTTACTGGAGCCGCTCTGCAGGTTGGCCTGTGACGGCAGCATAGCCAGTAATTGGGCCAGTGCCTGACGCATCTGGGGTTGGTTGCTTTGGCTGGCAGTATCCAGTAGCCGGTTAAAGCCGCTTTGCAGATCCTGCTGGAAGGGCAGCTTCTGGGCCAGTGCCTGGGACAGGGTGCTGCGGGCAGGGGGTTCTGGCAGGGCCATCAGGCGCAGTTCATTGCCAGCCCGCAGTACCCGGATCAGGTCCCCTGCAGGAATGCGGCCATCAGCCTGAACCGGTAAACGCTGGCCGCTGATTTCCAGCAGTGCCCGGCCCCCCTCCTGACTGGTGCCGCCGGCCTGGAGCAGTAGGCGGGCTAAGCGGCTGTCGCCGTCTTTCAAAGACAGCTGGTCGAGCAGTTGTGCAGGGCTTGTGGCAGCCCCACCACTTGGGCCTTCCCGGCCGGTTAATGTGGCGCCTTCGCCCCTTGGGGTTGCGGGTGACGAATTGGTAATCTGCATGGTGTGGGGTCCGGATTCGCTGCCGCTCCTGCTACAGGGCGGATAACGCTTGGCAAGTAGTTCCAGACTAGCCTGCTGATAGTCACACTGCCAAGGCATTTACCGGATGATTTCTATATAATAGGGCGCAAATTTGCACTCTCCGGCCAGATACCCGGTTGTGCCGCACTCATTGTCACCGGCGAACCCGGTGCCCGTCAGGAGTTACCATGTCCGAGCTGTTACTGGAAACCCGGGCATTGGGCTGTGAGCGGGATGACCGCCAGCTATTTGCGGGGCTGGATCTCAAGGTGTCTGCGGGCAGCCTGGTCCAGGTGGCGGGCCCTAATGGTGCCGGCAAGACCACCCTGTTGCGGATTCTCTGTGGTCTGCATGGTTTTTATCAGGGAAGTATTTTCTGGCGCGGTGAGCCACTGGCATCTGTGCGGGAATCCTTTCTGGCAAACTTGCTGTATCTGGGACATAACCCCGGGGTTCAGGGGGCCTTGACCGGACGGGAAAACCTGACGGCTGCGGTGGGTGCCCAGCAACCAGTGACCCAGGCCGCCTGTGAGCAGGCATTGGCCGCAGCAGGTCTGGCCGGTTACGAGGATATTCCCTGCCGGCAATTGTCTGCGGGTCAGCGTCGCCGGGTCGCCCTGGCGCGACTGTACCTTTCCCGGGCGCCCCTGTGGATTCTGGATGAGGCTTTTACTGCCATTGACCGGGACGGCGTTGCGGCCATGGAGTCCCTGCTTAAAGCGCGGGTGGATGCGGGAGGGGCGGTGGTATTTACTACCCACCATGCCCTGACACTGCCAGGCCTGGTGCGCTGGACCCTGGGTGCCCCGCAAGCAGAGGCGGCCGATGAAAGCGAGTAATCAGGCCCCGGTGGAGTTGCGGCTGGCGCCCCCGGCAGGATTGTTGTCGGTTTGCGCCAGTACCCTGCGACGGGATATACGGGTACGGGTACGCAAGCTGCAGGATCTGGCAAATCCACTGATCTTTTTTGTGATTGTGGTGTCATTGTTCCCTTTGGGGGTCAGCCCTGATGCGGCTTTTCTGCAGAATGCAGGGGCGGGGGTTATCTGGGTGGCGGCATTGCTGGCGGTATTGCTGTCTCTGGACGGACTGTTCCGGGACGATTTCGAAGACGGCAGTCTGGAGCAGTGGCTGCTGACACCCCAGCCACTGTTTGTGCTGGTGCTGGTAAGGGTGATCTCTCATTGGTTTATGGCGGTGGTGCCCCTTATCCTTCTGGCTCCCATGCTGGGGTTGATGATGCATCTGAGTGGTCAGCAGATCATGGTGCTGTGTCTGACCCTGCTGCTGGGTACCCCGGTGTTAAGCCTGGTGGGTTCCATGGGGGCGGCATTAACC
>REBR01000207.1 GCA_007692645.1 Halomonadaceae bacterium
CTGCACCTGCATTGCCGCAGCACCCCTGGCATTCAGGACAACCCCGGGCAGCGCTGGCTGCACCCCCATGAAGCACTGAACCTGGGCCTGGCGGCACCCATTCGCAAACTGATCAGCCAGCGTTAACAACGGCAGCGGGAATTCCATTAATGGCGAACCAGCCCTTGCCCCACCCTCTGTCAAAGTGCAAGATGAATTATAATTCATTATTCAAGGACGAATGCCATGCCGCCGCCCAACCGCAACCTGTGGTACTTCATCCTTCTAGCCAGCCTGATAAGCTTTCAGGCCAATGCGGAAGTATTTATCTGGACTGATGACCAGGGCCAGGCACATTTCAGCGATACCCCACCTGACAACGCCCCCTACCGGGGAATGCCCACTCCCGACCTGAAAAACACCCCCTTGCTACTTCCAGAACAGCGTTCCCGTCCCTCCCCGAGATCTGCCACTACTCGTAAAACCAATACTTCGGTAGCGCCCACCACACGTAACCCTCGTTGCCAGAATTATGAACAACGCCTGGAGAGGGTTCAGTTGCAGTTGCGCAACGGCTACCGGGAACCCCGTGGCAACCGCCTGCGACATGAACGGCGGGAGCTAAAGAGCAAGCTTTGGAATGACTGTTGACTTGCAACCGCAACAGAGAAAACATAGCCACTGCTATACGCTGATCAGGATTTCCCATGAAAGCACTGCGCACCCCGGAAGCACGCTTCACCCGCCTGCTGGATTACCCTTTCGCCCCTCACTATGCAAAGGTGAACGACGGTCTGCGCATGCACTACCTGGATGAAGGCCCCCCTGAAGCAGACCCGATCCTGATGCTCCATGGGGAGCCCACCTGGTCCTATCTGTACCGTCACATGATTCCGGTGTGTGCCGCTGCCGGCCACCGGGTAATAGCCCCGGACCTGATCGGCTTTGGCAAATCTGACAAACCCGCCGCTATTGCCGATTACAGTTACCAGACACACCTGGACTGGTTGCTGTCGCTGCTGGATCAATTACAGCTCACCCGCATTACCCTGGTGTGCCAGGACTGGGGTTCACTGCTGGGATTACGCCTGGCGGGGGAACACCCGGAGCGTTTCCGGGCCATTGTGGTGGGTAACGGCATGCTGCCCACGGGGGATGAAAAAGTACCCGCAGCCTTTCACTGGTGGAAACGTTTTGCCCTCTACAGCCCGGTGTTCCCCATTGCCCGCATAGTGGATGCAGGCAGTTTCCGCTCCCTGAGCCGTGACGAGCGCCGGGCCTATGACGCCCCCTTCCCCGGCCGGCAGTACAAGGCCGGCACCCGGGCCTTTCCCAAGTTGGTACCGGTCACCCCGGACAATCCCGCCAGCGAAGCCAACCGCAGGGCCTGGGAGGTATTGAAGCAGTGGCAGAAGCCCCTGCTCACCACCTTCAGTAACGGCGACCCCATCACTCGGGGTGGTGATAAATACCTGCAGGCACGGATTCCCGGTGCCGAAGGTCAGCCCCATGTCACCCTTACCGGTGGCCATTTCCTCCAGGAAGACTCCCCTGTGGCCTTTGCCCAGGCCATTAACGCCCTGCAAAGCCGGCTATAACCCGGCTTACTCCCGGTTGCCAGTACACACAATTCCTTACGGTGCCCTCCCGGGTTTCGGGTCTACTATGAAAGTACCGTAGTAGGAAAAGGATGAATGGGCCGTGGTCCTGGACACCAAACATATAAGACTATTACAGAACGTACCGGTATTTGGCGGCATCACCGCTGATAATCTGGCCCTATTGCTGGAACAGGGCAACCAGCAGGCGTTTCACCAGGGGGAGTACCTGTTCCGGGAAGGGGACCCGGCGCAAATGCTGTATGTGCTGGAATCCGGATGCGTCCAGGTACTCAAGCAACGCAAGGATCAGCAGTGCCTGCTGCGCCGCCTGGAATCCGGTGACTGCCTGGGTGAAATGGCGCTGATTGATCTCTTCCCCCGCTCTGCTTCTGCCCTGGCAGAAACCGATAGCAACTTGCTGAGCCTGCCCCCCGAAGCCCTTATGCGCCTGTACCAGCAGGATCTGGAGCAGTTCACCCTGATTCAGATGAACCTGGCCCGTGAACTCAGCCGCCGGCTGCGCCACGCCAACGAGAAACTGTTCCAACATTATCTGTAATTCTGTTCTGCCCGGGTTTTATGCCGGCAAGCACTTGCATTGAACCCTGTGCCGGTCCCAGGATTGATTCTCCAGTCAACAGGATCAGGAACGGGACCATGGCACTTAGCAGCCCCAGACAGCTCACCACCCCCCGGGGTCAGTTTGCTTACCGTGAGGGTGGCGACCCCAATGGCGCCGTGGTCGTCATGATCCATGGCTGGCCTGAGTCCTCCTTCTGCTGGCAGCCGGTGGCTGAGCTCCTCAAAAGCGGCCTGCGGGTGATAGCCCCGGACCTGCGCGGCCTGGGAGACAGCGAACGCACCCCAGGCCTTGAGCACTACCACAAACAGGCCCTGGCCCAGGATGTGATGGCCATGCTGAAAGCCTTGAATGTGGGGCAGTTCCAGCTGATAGGTCATGACTGGGGTGGCGTGGTGGCCCAGGAAATCGCCCTTGCTATCCCAGACCGGGTACAGAGACTGGTAATCATGAACATTGCGCTGATCAACAACCTCAAGGGCAACCAGGCCGTCATTGAAAAAGTCCGCTCCGGCAGCGCCAGCCAGTATTGGTACCAGCATTTTCTGCAGACCCCCGGCTTGCCGGAAGCCATGATCCCAGGGGCTGAGGAAGCCTGGCTGAGCTATTTTCTGCGCCTGTGGAACCGCCAGCCCTTCCCCGCTGATGCCCTGGCGGAATATGTGCGCACCTTCCAGATCCCCGGCACCCCCGCCAGCAGCGCCAACTATTACCGCACCTTCCATAACGACGCCAAGCGTTGGGCCACCACCGCCGGCCACATCTGGCCCATGCCGGGCCTGTATATCTATGGCAACAAAGACCACATTATTATTCCCGAGTACCTGGCCCACAGTGAAAGCTGCTTTGAATCACTGCAGATTGAACAGGTAGAGGCCGGGCATTTCCTTCAGGAAGAACAGCCCGAGGCCGTGGCGAGACATCTGAACCGGTTTCTGCAATGCTGAGGCACACTATTCACAACTGTTGGAGCGGCCATGGCCGCGATCAGTGGGTCGGAAAATAATCGCGGCTATAGCCGCTCCCACAGGGGAACTCCCGCAAGGGAGCTAGCCCTAGCTCAGGAGAACTAGCTCCTCCTAAAGGGGAGCCAGAGCATAAATAACAACAATACGAGACAGGTCCATGGACTTTGCATTGAACGACGAACAACTCGCCTTCCAGGATTCTGCCCGGGTTTTTGCGGCCCGGGAGCTGGCGCCCCATGCGGCCCGCTGGGATGCGGACTCGGAATTCCCCCTGGCCACCATCCGCCAGGCCGGGGAAATGGGCTTTCTGGCCCTCTACACCCCCGAAAACCGTGGTGGCCTGGGGGCCTCACGCCTGGACAGCAGCCTGGTGTTTGAAGCCCTGTCCCACGGCTGCACCGCCACCACCGCCTACCTGACCATTCATAATATGGCCACCTGGATGCTGGCCAGCTTTGCCAGCGATGAACTGTGTGACCAGTATTGCCCTGCACTGGTCAGCGGTGAACTGCTGGCCTCTTACTGCCTCACAGAACCCAATGCCGGTTCCGATGCCGCCGCCCTGGCCACCCGGGCCCAGCTGGACGGGGACCAGTATGTGCTCAATGGCAGCAAGGCCTTTATCTCTGGCGCCGGCGCCACGGATCTGCTGCTGGTCATGGCCCGCACCGGCGGTGCTGGCGCCGGGGGTATTTCCGCCTTTGCAGTGCCGGCTAACACCCCCGGGGTCAGCTTTGGCCGCAAAGAAGCGAAAATGGGCTGGAATGCCCAGCCCACCGGGGCCATCAACTTCGACAATGTGCGCATACCCGCCAGCCACCTGATTGGTGAAGAAGGCAAAGGCTTTACCTACGCCATGAAAGGCCTGGACGGGGGCCGCCTGAACATTGCGGCCTGCTCCCTGGGCACCGCCCAGGCTGCCCTTGAGCACTCCCAGGCCTACCTGCAGGAGCGCCAGCAGTTTGGCCGCCCCCTGGCGGATTTCCAGGCCCTGCAATTCAAATTTGCCGATATGGCCACGGAGCTGGTGGCAGCCCGCCAACTTCTGCGCCTGGCCGCCTGGAAACTGGACCAGCAGGACCCGGAGGCCACCACCTACTGCGCCATGGCCAAGCGCTTCGCCACTGATGCGGGCTTTAGCATTTGCAACGAAGCCCTGCAGATTTACGGCGGCTACGGCTACATCCGGGAATACCCACTGGAGCGCCATGTGCGTGACACCCGGGTGCACCAGATCCTTGAAGGTACCAACGAAATCATGCGCCTGATTATTGCCCGGCGACTGTTAGTGTCTCTTCCGGTTAATTCGTTGATCTACTGAGCCGCCACGGGCCTTGAGAGCAAGGCGCGGTGGTGAAGGTTTGGTGGTTCCAAATCGAGACATCGCAACGCAGCGCTCAAGGCCCGTGGCGGTTCAGAAGGTCGACGAATTAGCCGGACGAGACACTCACCCACTCTGCCCTGGAGACACTATGAGCACCCTGGCATCCACCTGCGACAAACTGATTCTGGAACAGCGGGGCCACACTGCCCTGATCACCATCAATAACCCCGCCGCCAACACCTGGGACGAGGAAAGCCTGCCGGCTCTCACTGATCTGGTCCGGCAACTGAATGCCGACGACAGCATCTATGCCCTGGTGCTCACTGGCCAGGGGGAGAAATTTTTCTCTGCCGGTGCCGATCTGAAACTGTTTGCCGACGGTGACCGGGCCCGGGCCCGCTCCATGGCCAGCCTTTTCGGTGAAGCCTTTGAGGCCCTGACCAATTTCCGCGGCGTTTCCATTGCCGCCATTAACGGTTTCGCCATGGGGGGTGGCCTGGAGTGCGCCCTGGCCTGTGACCTGCGGGTGGCGGAATCCCAGGCGAAAATGGCCCTGCCGGAAGCCTCCGTAGGCCTGCTGCCCTGCGCCGGTGGCACCCAGAACCTGACCCTGCTGGTGGGTGAAGGCTGGGCCAAACGCATGATCCTGCTGGGTGAACGGGTAGACGCGGGGACCGCCGAACGCATCGGCCTGGTGGAAGAAGTGGTGGCAGAAGGGGATGCCCTGACCCGGGCCCTTGAACTGGCTGAGCAGGTGGGCAAGCAAAGTCCACCCGCCGTCAGGGCCTGCAAAACCCTGATCCAGCACGCCCGCCACGCCCCCATGAACACCGCCCTGCCGGTAGAGCGGGAGCTGTTTGTGGACCTGTTTGCCACGGAAGATCAAAAAGAAGGGGTGAATGCCTTTCTGGAGAAACGCCCTGCCCAGTGGAAAAACCGTTAAAAATTCTACCGATAGCTCTACTGTGGGAGCCCCCCTGTGGGAGCGGCTATAGCCGCGATCATTTCCCGACCACTCCCAAAACCAGGTGTAAAAAAAAAGACAGACGCCAATTAAAAGAAAAACACAAGGAGTGTTTAAAACTGACTCCCTCACCTGGGTCACTGGAGGAGCTGGAAATCGATCGCGGCTATAGCCGCTCCCACAGGGGTGTTTCTGGTATAGTGGCGCCATTGCCAGGGGCTCCCCCTGGGCGCCCTTTACCAGCAAGATCGAGCCTGACGTGACCGACACCGCCTTTAGTAGCCTTGCCCTCTCCGAAGCCCTGCGCAGTAACCTGGATTCACTGGGTTACACCGCCATGACCCCGATTCAGCAACAGAGCCTGCCCCATGTACTGGCGGGGCGGGACCTGATTGCCAAAGCCAAGACCGGCAGTGGTAAAACCGCCGCCTTTGGCCTGGGGGTGCTGGAGCAGCTTAACCTGAAAGACTTCGCCTGCCAGGCCCTGATCCTGTGCCCCACCCGGGAGCTGGCCAGCCAAGTGGCGGGGGAAATGCGTCGGCTGGCCCGGCCACTACCCAACGTGAAAATTCTTACGCTGTGTGGTGGCACCCCCATTGGCCCGCAGATCGGCTCACTGGAGCATGGTGGCCACGTGGTGGTGGGCACACCGGGGCGCATCGAAGACCACCTGCGCAAACAGACCCTGACCCTGGAACGCCTGAAAGTACTGGTGCTGGATGAAGCTGACCGCATGCTGGATATGGGCTTCTATGAGACCATCGAAGGCATCATCCGAATGACCCCGGCGAAGCGCCAGACCCTGCTGTTCTCTGCCACCTACCCGGAAGGCATCAAGAACCTCAGCGCCAGCTTCCAGAAGAACCCCCTGGAAGTCAGCGTTGAGAGCAACCAGAGCCAGTCCCATATCCGCCAGCTGTTTTTCGCCGTGCCCAAGCCCAAGCACAAGCAGGAAACCCTGCTGAAAATGCTGGCCAAGTACGAGCCGGACTCCTGCCTGATTTTCGCCCGCACCAAGCAAGGCTGTGCTGAGCTGGCTGAAGAACTGCAAAGCCACGGCCACAGCGCCATCGCCCTGCACGGGGACCTGGACCAGAAACAGCGGGACCTGGTGCTGGTGCGTTTCAGCAACCGCAGTGCCCGCATTCTGGTCGCCACCGACGTGGCCGCCCGGGGCCTGGATATCGACGACCTGCAGGCAGTCATCAACTACGACCTGCCCAGCGACACGGATATCTATGTGCACCGTATCGGGCGCACCGGCCGTGCCGGCAAAGGCGGCCTGGCCATGAGCCTGCTGACCGAGGCGGAAATGCACCGCTTTGAAGAACTGGGGCACTTTCTCGACCAGACCCTGGAGCTGACCCCGGTACAGTCCCTGCCCACAGACCCGCCCAATGGCAGCAAGCCGGGCATGGTCACCCTGATGCTGGACGAAGGGCGCAAGAACAAGCTGCGCCCCGGGGATATTCTGGGGGCCCTGACCGGGGACGGGGGCATTCCCGGCCATCAGGTGGGCAAGATCGATATCTTTGATTTTACCGCCTATGTGGCCATTGAACGCCAGTCTGCGAAAGAGGCCTTACGGCAGTTGCAGGCGGGGAAAATCAAGGGCCGGTCGATTCGGGTACGACGGCTGTAATACCCAGGGGCAGGGAAAGATCGCGGCATCGGTTATTGTTGTCGGCTCAGGCAGTCAGGCACAGGCCCCGGTGCAATTCATGGTAAAACCCACTGCCACCCCGGACCGCCCATCAGTAAACTGGTAGGCATTGCACCCGTTGGGGTTAAGAATTAACGCTGCCGCTCTGCCAGGCTACAGAAACGATCAAACATGACTTGCCGCTCCTGGCGCAACAGCTTGATCAGCTCTTCCTGGTTCCAGAAGAAGGTGCGCACCAGAATCTTGTTCCGGTAAATCAGAATGTTGCGCCGGTAGCGCAAGGTGGCAAAGCCCGCCGGGGGCAGCGTGGCGAGATAGAACAGTATCCAGTTCCAGTCCATGCCACCCCGCCACAACCAGATACCAAACAGCACATAGGTAAAGGTAAACGCCAGCACCCCGACCCCAAAATAGGCAAAGGCCCGCACCGCCGGGTCACGGCTGATGCGGGGCAGCCATTTAGTGATCTGGTATGGCAGCACATTGTGCACCAGGCCATAGAGAGCAATGGGCGCCATAACCAGGGCATAAATGGTCATGCGCAGACGTATCAGCCGCTCCCGCACCGGTTCATTCAATGGGTGCGCCAGGGCTTCACTGAAGCGGGTCTGACTCAGGTGATCCTTGTAACGATCCACCTGTAAGCGCAGTGTCTTCAGGTCTCTGGGGTGAGTTCTGGCCGCCTGGGTCAGCACGTCGCTGATGTACTGGCGGCTATGGATGCGACTCTCAAAACCCTCCGCTTTCGCCGCCCCGGCACTGGGCCGGTACCAATCCAGCATGCGCCACAGCCAGCGGCGAAAACGATTACGGGGCACCAGGGGCGCTTCTGGTGCAGCCTGTTGCTCTGGTTGGCCCATTCTCAGCTCAGAGCCAAACGCCTCTGACAGATCATCCACCAGCTGCCCAAGCTGCCGGTCTTCCACATGCATGGACTGACGACGCAGTGCCTCCTGGACATCCTCCGTCAGCTTGGCGATGGCGGCATCCGGGTCAGACTCATTTAACTGGGCATACTCCGCCACCAGGATCGGCTTGCCGATGCGCAGCAGTACCGAGGACATAAACAGATCCCGGTTCTCCGCATTCAGCCCCACGGGCACAATTTTCAGCCCCAGCTTGTAGTCATTATGGGCTTCCGCCGCCAAAGCCAGCCGTGCCGCCCCCGGGCGAATGGCCCGCACCTGGCCGTGGGGGGAGTTATGCCCCTCCGGAAAAATACCCACACAGCCCCCCGCCGCAAACAGCTCAAACACTTTTTTAAAGGCGGCTTCATTGCGAGAGGTGTGGTCGTCGGACTCACCGGCCCGATACACCGGAATCGCACCCAGCTGATACAACAGCCAGGCCAGCATACGGCGGCGAAATAACCCGCTGCGGGCCAGGTAATGAATCTGGCGGCGAAACTGGGTACTGAGCAGGATGGCATCAAGAATCGAGCTGGGATGATTGGCCGCCACGATCGTCGGCCCCTGGGTCGGCATCCGCTCAGCGCCAGAGGTGCGGATCTCCACAAAGTACAGGTGACTAAAAAAACGCAGTAGCCGGACAAAGAGGTAATAAAGCCTCATGGGATCCTCTTTATTATTACTGAACGTCTCAGGAAGCTAATCAATCTGGCGGTGAAAGTCGAGGGGAATGGCTTGTCCCCCTTTAATCTCAGAGGGCCACCATATAATTCATCAGGTAATTATAAAACCCGATCCCCACCAACACGTTGAAGGGAAAAGTCACCCCCAAAGCTGCCAACATGGCCATGCCGATATCCGCCTGGGGAATGGCATGGCGCACCGCCACCGGTGCCGCAATGTACGAGGCACTGCTGGTCAGCACCCCCAGGATAACCACGGTGCCTGGCGCCAGGCCCAGCCACAGGCCCGCCAATAATCCCGGCACTGCCAATACCGGTGGTGCACACAGGGCAAAAGCGATTACCCGCCAGTGGCGCAGCTGGATCTTGCGCAGGGTCTCCGAAGCCACCAGGCCCATTTCCAGCAGGAACAGAGCCAGCACCAGTGTGAACACATTGGTAAGCGGCACCGTTACCCCCTCCCCCTGTTCGTAGCCGTAGAGCATACCGATAATGACGCCCCCCACCAGCAGCACCACGCTGCGGTTGGTGAGGGTTTCCTGCCACAGGGGGGCGGCCTGCCCCGCCTCTGGGGCCTGGCCACGGGTATAACGGCGATACAGCCACAGGCCGGTGAGAATGGCCGGCAGTTCCAGCAACACCAGATACAGGGTGACCTGGCCATCAATGGGCATGCCCCGGGCTTCCACCCAGGCCAGGGCTACGGCAAAGGTGCCGGCACTGACCGAGCCGTAGTGGGCACAAAAGCTGGCAGCATCGGCCACGTCCAGGCGCACCAGGTGCCGCAGAATTGGAAACAGTACCAGGGGAATGGCAAAGCCCAGGGCCACCACCACCAGCACCTCAGTGACCAGCCCCCAGTGCAGGTTGCCATGGAGGGCCATGCCGCCTTTCAGGCCAATGGTCAGCATCAGCAGCAGGCTGAGGATATCGTAAGCCGCTTTGGGAATGGTGAGGTCAGACCGCAGGGCACCCGCCACCAGGCCCAGCAGAAAAAACATCACTATGATGTCGGGCATGAATGCAAAACCCCAGGGTCAGATCTGTAAACAAAAAAGGGGCCCGAAGGCCCCCGTAGAAACCGTTCAGGCCGCCCCCACCCGGTGCAGAGCAGCAGTCCCGGCGAAGGACTGACTTGGCACCCGCTCCGGCACATGCCCGGGTGTTGCTACTGCAGCCGGCACCTCAAACACGTGAAAGGCTTCCGGGCCAAAAGTGTCGAGGGCGGTATCCAGGTACTGGTAGCCCATGGGTACCGGGTCACCGGACATGGTCACCAGAAACTGCCGCTCCATGGTGGGAATGTCCACATTGAGGGGCTGCTCTATCCATATATACACTCCCTTGTCCTGCATCAGGTATTCACAGCGCACGACTCGGCAGCCTTGGCGAAGCTTCAACGTAGTGGGTTTTTTACCGCAGTTTAGACGAAATTTGTGGATGGTTTTCATGACCGTCTCTCCAACAGGTAGGACACACGGCTATCTTCCACCAATCAACGCTCGAAAAGAATAAAGTTTTATCGGCTTTTTACTTCGGTTTTTTCGAGCTTATCGTTCAGCTCAGGCCGCTCTTTCAGCAATTGCGCAACCGCCGCATTGTGCCCGCTACGGGCCCGGGTTACCCCATAAAGTGTATCCCTGACCTCGTGGATGCTGGCCACATGCACCACCTGGTATTGCCTGCACACCTCATCGCGAATGGCGGTTGGCGCCGCAAAATACCCCAGGCCCTGTCGGCCAAACACCTTGATCAGGGCGCTGTCATCCACCTCTGCCGCTACTTTTACGCGAATATTCTGGTTGGCAAACCAGTTCATCAAAGCGGTGACATAGGGCGCGTCCAAGGTTGTGGCCAGAAACGGCTGGCGATCAAGACTGGCGGGGAAATCAGCGGCCAGAATGGTAGCCAGCTCCGGTGCCGCAAACAGCGAGATGGAAGAACTGGCCAGCCGGTGGCTGCGAAAATGGCCCGCCTCCCCTGAGTCCGGTTGCCGGTCCGTCAATACAATGTCCAGTTCCCGCTGACCCAATCGCTTCAATAATGCGCCGGTATCGCCAGAGCGGCAGGTCAGTCGCACTTCACGGGAGAGGGACAAGGCAGGGGCGGTCAAATGGTAGGCAATCAGCTTGTGAATCGAGGCGGCAATACCCACCGACAGATTCAGTGGCCGGTTCTCCGGGGGCTCACGCAGCACATCCGTTAATGCCTGTGCCGTCTGGAACATCTCATCCGCGTAGGTGAACACTGTCTGCCCGAAATCCGTCAGTTGCAGGGATCGATTGACCCGCCGGAACAGGGCCCCATCCAGGGCCCCTTCGAAGGTCGCCAGTTGACCGCTGAGGGTTTGCGGCGTCAGCTCAAGGCTCTCTGACGCCCTGGCAATAGAGCCTTCCCGGGCGATCATCCAGAAGTAATACAGGTGACGCAGATTCAGGTTAATCATAGTCCCCGTTAATCATAAGACCCACTCACAGTTCCCGCTTAAGGCTTCGGTTATTCGCCAGAGTGTCTGGGGTGATAGATGGTGACCAGTACTGAGGCGTTTTCCAGAGCCTTCAGAGCGTGGGGTTGGCCGCCATTGAGGTACAGCAGATCCCCCGCAGCGAGCTGCTGGACATCGTCTTCGCCGATGCGGAAATCCACCAGACCCTCAATACATTGCACGGTGGTTTCTCCCGGCATGGCGTGATCACTGAATTCCTGACCCTTAAGCAGCACCACACGGAACACTTGCAGGTTTTCCGAGCGCAGCAGGGTGACATTGATAGCTTCGTGCAGTTCTTCACCCAGGGGGCGAACGCTGACGATTTCTCCGGGAGTTGCGTGGTGTAATGCCATAATTTGCTCCAACGTTTTTATGTCCCCAATAACAGAAAGCTTAAACCACCCAGCCACCAGAAGCACAGAATTAACCTTGTGATGGGGTGTGAAGCCGCCACAAACATTTGTTGCCTTGGGTTTAAGTCATCCAGTGAACGAGACAGGTCTGCTGTTGGTGGCACTTGTGTTGTCGGCATATATTTCGGCCATGTTTTCTGACTGGGATTAAATGGGGACAGACCACGTTTTTGGCACTTACTTAAGCCCTACCTGTGGGAGCGGCTATAGCCGCGATGACTTTCGAGGCCATAACGAAACCCCTGTTATAGCACCTCTGCCGGAGTTGCTTCATCGCGGCCATGGCCGCTCCCACAGGTAAAACCAGCTGCGCGGGAAGACATTGCAGCACATAAGTGTTTAAGACGCTTAAGTAAACGCCATTCTGGTCTGTGCCCCTTTAATCCCCCCGTTTGTCTCACTGGGCGCAGTAGCCGCCATCCACCATGTAGGTGTTGCCATTAATACCAGACGCGGCATCAGAGAACAGGAAAACGGCCATGGCAGCACACTCCTCATTGGTGACGTAACGCCCCAAGGGAACCCGGGCGGAGAACATTTTCTGTACCTCCTCCCCATGGCCCGGATTGGCCTGCTCTTCTATAGAGCGCATCATGCGGTTGTCCACCGGACCCGGATTCAGGGTGTTGACTCTAATGCCTTCGGCTCCCAACTCCGCCGCCAGGCAGCGCATCATGCCCACCACTGCGTGCTTGCTGCTCACGTAGGGTGAAAGACCGGACGCGCCCCGCACACCCGCGATGCTGGAAGTAATCACGATGCTGCCACCACCGGCCTTGCGCAGGGCCGGCAGCGCCGCGGCCACACCAAAGCGCACGCCGTGAACATTTACGGCAAACACCTTCTCCCAGGCCGCATCGGAACGGCTGTCAAAAGGACCCACCTCACCCTCAATACCCGCGTTCAAAAACACCGCATCCAGTCGACCAAAGTGTTCCAGTGCTGCCGCCACCATGCGTTCATTGTCTGCAGAGCGGCTCACATCCACGGCCAGCCCGACCGCCCGGTCACCCAGGGACTTGGCCACAGCCTCAACGGCCGCTGCCTCGAGATCGGTAATCACCACACTGGCCCCCTGGGCATGGGCCATACGCGCTGTAGCCTCGCCGATGCCGCCAGCACCGCCGGTTATAGCGATCACTTTTCCATTCAATGTGTTCATCGTTTGATTCCTCAGGAGACAGTCCAAGACACTTCAGTTAACTGTGCCTGTATTCCTCTCAGGTGCATTGATCCAGGACAGAAAAGCCCATGAAAAAACGGACAGATCAGCCCGAGCTTCCGCTCAGCAGGCAACACAGCAGGCGTCAGGCTATCCGCATTCTGCAAAGATGAAGTAGCCCCTATCCATTTCCTGCAAAGAAAAATCCAGCAAACCGTCCAGATGGACCCCATCAGTGAACGTTTATGAGTTATAAAACATGCGATTAGCGACTAACCCCTTGGTAAAAAAAGGATTTTCCTGGCGTCTCCTTGCGACTCGCAAATGGGGATCTTAACC
>REBR01000208.1 GCA_007692645.1 Halomonadaceae bacterium
CCGAGCAGGAACAGCGGGTGTACTACCGGGAGCAACTGGAAGCTTTTGCCCCTGCGGATGTCACCATGCGTACCCTGGATGTGGGGGGGGATAAGGCCCTGAGTTACTTCCCCATCTCTGAAGAAAACCCGTTTCTAGGCTGGCGGGGTATTCGCGTGACCCTGGATCACCCGGAGATTTTCCTGGTGCAGGTGCGGGCCATGCTCAAGGCCAGCAGTGGCCTGGATAATCTGCGTATCATGCTGCCCATGGTCAGCAACGTCTCAGAAGTGGAAGAGGCTTTGCACCTGATTTACCGGGTTTACCACGAGGTCCTGGAAGAGGGCTACAAGGTGGTGATGCCGCCAGTGGGGGTGATGATCGAGATTCCTGCAGCGGTGTACCAGGTGCGTGAGCTGGCGGAGCGGGTGGACTTTATTTCCGTGGGTTCCAATGATCTGACCCAATACCTGCTGGCGGTGGATCGAAATAACCCCCGAGTAGCCAGTCTTTACCATTCTTACCACCCGGCGGTGCTGCAGGCCCTGTGCCAGATCGCCCAGGATGCCCATGATGTGGGTAAACCGGTGAGTATCTGTGGGGAGCTGGCGGGGGACCCGGGGGGGGCGGTGCTATTAACGGCCATGGGTTACGACGCCCTGTCCATGAATGCTGCCAGCCTGTCGAAGGTGAAGTCTATTATTCGCAGCATCACCATGACTATGGCCCGGGACCTGCTGGCGGAAGTCCTGACCATGGACTCCCCCCACGTGATTCGCAGCACCGTGGAGATGGCTCTGCGCAATGCCGGATTTGGCCGCTATGTCCGCCCTGAACGGGGCGGAGCCGGCCGGGTAGCCATGGCCCGGGCCCCATCAGAGATTGCCATGGCAGAGCAGGGGGTGCCACCTGTTGAGCAATAAGGGCCAGAAGGTGGCTTCTGGGTAAGGCGCCCCTCAGAGCAGCGCCCCTGGCCCTAGTATGTTTATTCTAAATGGCCCTGTTAGTATTTCCGTAGTGTAATCTGTTAACAGGGCCCGTTTACAACCAACGTCCTACTATTGAACCGGTTCACTGATTCCGGCAGAGAGCGACCCATGAGCGTAAGACCGATACATAATACCCCGCGCAAGCCCGGCGATCCGCCACGGATCGGCCTGGCCCTGGGGGGCGGTGGCCCTCTGGGGGGTATTTATGAGATTGGTGCTCTGCGGGCCCTGGATGAGACCCTGGAAGGGATCGATTTCAATGATTTGTATGTGTACGTGGGGGTCAGTGCCGGTTCATTTGTAGCGGCCAACCTGGCCAACCAGATGACCACCGCTCAGCTGTGCCGTATTTTCATCAAGAATGAAGCCGAAGTGCACCCCTTTCACCCGGGGGTTTTCTACCGTCCGGCCTTCCGGGAATATACCCGCCGAGCCCTGTCGGTACCGGGACTGCTGTGGAAGGCCCTGGGGCGCTTCGCCAGTAATCCCTATGACCAGAGCTTGCTGGAAGCCATGACCGTGCTGGCCCAGGCGGCTCCGGCAGGGCTGTTTGATAACGAAGGTCTGCACGATTACCTCAAGCGGGCCTTCAGCATGCTGGGGCGCAGCAACGATTTCCGCCAGCTACGCCGCCGCCTGTACATTATTGCTGCCGATCTTGAGAGCAGTGAAGCGGTGCGTTTAGGGGCTCCCGGTTACGACCATGTGCCCATTTCCCGGGCGGTGCAGGCCAGTATCGCTTCACCGGGTATCTACATGCCGGTGGAAATTGACGGCCGCTTTTATGTGGACGGCACCCTGCGCAAGGCACTCCATGCCTCCGTGGCCCTGGAAGACGGGGCTGATCTGGTATTTGCCATTAACCCCCTGGTGCCTATTGATGCCAGTGCCGCGGTGCGGGCCGGCACCATGGACCCGGGAGTACTGACCAATTCCGGCATGCCCAATATTCTCTCGCAAACCTTCCGCACCATGGTCTATTCCCGCATGCAGGCGGGTATGGCCCAGTACGATGAGCAGTACCCGGATGCGGATATTCTGCTGTTCGAGCCGGAGCGGGATGATGCCAAACTGTTTTTCTCCAGCGCCTTCAGCTTTGAGTCACGGCGCATGGTCTGTGAGCACGCCTACCAGATGACCCGCCGGGATCTGCTGCGCCGGGCCGATGCCCTGGAAGCCAAGCTGGGGCCCTATGGGGTGAAAATTCGCCGGGATTACCTGGAAGATGACCAGCGCACCATCAGTACCAGTCTGTACGGTGAGATGTCACCGGTAAAAGTGCCCCGGGGTAAGCACAGGGACAAACCCAAGCGCGGACCCATAGAGGCAGGGCTGGACAATGTGGGTGAGGCGTTGCAGAACGTGCGCAGTATTCTGTAGCCAGAGTGAATGCCGGCTTGGCAGTTCTTGCGGCTGAATGGGTTTTGTAGCCTGAGGGGTAATGCAGAAACGCTCTGCGAGCAGACCGGTTTGATCCCTCACAGAGCCTTCTGACGGTAGGTAGTTACAGAATGTAGCGGCTCAGATCCTGGTCCTGGGACAGGGCATTAAGCTGTTCATCCACATAGTCTGCGGTGACCTCAAAGGTGGGCCCGAGGCCATCACCGGCACGGAAAGACACATCATCCAGCAGTCTTTCCATAACCGTATGCAGCCGTCTGGCGCCAATATTCTCGGTACTCTCGTTTACCTTCCAGGCAATCTGGGCAATGCGCTCAATGGCACCTTCGGTAAAGCTCAGCGCCACACCTTCAGAGGCCATCATGACCTTGTACTGCTCCACCAGGGAAGCACTGGGTTCCGTGAGGATGCGCTGAAAGTCTGCGGGGGTGAGGGCTTTCAGTTCCACCCGGATGGGCAGCCGGCCCTGTAATTCCGGAATCAGATCTGAGGGCTTGGTCAGGTGAAAAGCCCCGGAGGCAATAAACAGGATATGGTCAGTGCGCACCATACCGAATTTGGTGCTGACGGTGCTGCCTTCTATTAACGGCAGCAGATCCCGCTGTACCCCTTCCCGTGACACATCAGAGCCCCCTTGCTGGTCGCCCCGTTTGGTCACCTTGTCGATCTCATCCAGGAAGACGATGCCGTTCTGTTCTACCACCTGAATGGCACGTTGCTTGATCTCATCTTCGTTGACCAGCTTGGCGGCTTCCTCTTCCCGGACCTGCTCAAAGGCTTCACGAACGGTCATCTTACGGGTCTTTCGCTTCTCTCCGGACATGGAGGAGAACAGGCCCTGTAGCTGGTTGGTCATCTCTTCCATTCCAGGGGGGGCCATGATCTCTACACCGCCGGGATTGGCCCGCATCTCGATCTCGATTTCCTTGTCGTCCAGATCCCCTTCACGAAGCTTCTTGCGAAACAGCTGACGGGTGCCGCTGCCGGAGTCATTGTTCTGGGGCTCATCGTTATGGCCCCGGGCGGGGGGCAGCAGGGCGTCGAGAATACGGTCTTCCGCCGCATCCAGGGCCCGGTCACGGACCCGGTGAATTTCTTTCTGGCGCAGCATGGCCACGGCATTTTCTGCCAGGTCGCGGATAATGGACTCCACATCCCGGCCAACATAGCCCACTTCGGTGAACTTGGTGGCTTCCACCTTGATAAAAGGGGCATCCGCCAGTTTTGCCAGGCGCCGGGCGATTTCGGTCTTGCCCACACCGGTGGGGCCAATCATCAGAATATTCTTGGGAGTGATTTCATCGCGGATGGAGGCATCCGTCTGCATACGGCGCCAGCGATTGCGCAGGGCAATGGCCACTGAGCGCTTGGCTTCATCCTGACCGACGATATGCCGGTTCAGTTCATCCACAATTTCCCGGGGTGTCATGGCGGACATAATGACTCCTGCCAGTTTAGTCGCTCGCCAGGGATTCCAGCGTGCGGTTGTGATTGGTAAAGACACAGATACCAGCGGCGATATCCAGGCCCTTTTCGACGATTTCTTTGGCAGTCAGATCGGTATTCTCCAACAGTGCCTGGGCGGCAGCCTGGGCAAAGGGACCGCCGGAGCCCATGGCAATCAGGCTGTGCTCCGGCTCGATGACATCGCCGTTGCCGGTGATGATCAGGGAGGTGTCCTTGTCTGCCACTGCCAGCATGGCTTCCAGGCGGCGCAGTGCGCGGTCGGTGCGCCAGTCTTTGGCCAACTCTACGGCGGCCCGGGTGAGGTGGCCCTGATGCTTCTCCAGTTGCGCCTCGAAACGCTCAAACAGGGTAAAGGCGTCAGCGGTGCCGCCGGCAAACCCGGCCAGGACCTGATCGTGGTAGAGGCGACGCACCTTGCGGGCGTTGCCTTTCATCACGGTATTACCCAGGGATACCTGGCCGTCGCCACCCATGGTGACTTCGTTATCCCGGCGGACTGATAAAATGGTGGTCATGTGTGCTCCCGAAGAATACGGCTCGGTGACGGCCAGGGCTCTGGAGCCTGGCCGTAATGGACTGTGCTGTTGCAGTAACAGCCATCTAGTGTCCCGTCCGGTTAATTCGTTAACCTTCTGAGCCCCCAAGAGCCTTGAGTGCCGCGTTGCGCTGTCTCGATTTGGAACCACCAAACCTTCGCCACCGCGCCTTGCTCTCAAGGCTCTTGGGGGCTCAGAAGGTTAACGAATTAACCGGACGGGGCACTAGTACTCAATGGAGGCAGTGGGGCAGGAATTCAAGGCGGTTGCCGGCAGTGGCGTCCGGCAACCGGGATTTGTTGGCCTATTCAGTGGATTGAGCGCTGCGCTGGCGCACCAATGGCTGAATATTAATGCTCACCAGCCGGTCAATGGCCCGGTTCATTTCACTACGGTCCGTGTAGGGGCCGGCTTCTACCCGGTACCAGGTGCCCCCGGCTTCCGTGGATACGGAGCTGATGCGGGCCCGTAATCCCTGAAAACCTACCTGGGCACGCTGCTGTTCCGCGTCTTTTTCACTGCGAAATGAGCCGGTCTGCAAAATATATTCGATGTTGAGCTCCGCAGCACCAGGGCCGGGCTCATAGGCATCCATGTCCGGGGTGACCACGCTGGACTCTGGCAACATGTCGTAGAAACGGAAGTCCCGCTCCTGGGGGGCACCGCTGTCCCTGGGGGTGGCAGGTTGGCTGGTGACCGGCTCTGCGGGCGTGACTGGCGCCTGATCCCCCTGGTAGGTGCCCAGGTAAATAATAAAGCCGACAAAAGCAGACAGGGCCGCCACTGGCACCAGCCAGGCAAAAGAGGCTTTTTCCGGTGCTGCCTTGGCCGGTTGGCTGCGGGCTTTGCTTTTGCCCCCTTTCGGGGGAGTTTTCCGGGCCATGGGTCAGTCTCTTTGTTCTTCGGGGGGTGGCCTGGGCAGCCAGAAGGACTGCCCAGGGGTGCTTACATGCGTTGCGGCGCACTGACTCCAAGCAGGCCAAGACCATTGGCAAGCACCTGGCGCACTGCCAGGGACAGAGTGATGCGGGCGTCACGCAGCTCAGTTTCGTCCACCAACACCTTATGGGCGTTGTAGTAGGTATGGAACAGCCCCGCCAGTTCCCGCAGGTACTGGGTCAGGTGGTGGGCTTCCCGTTGCCTGGCGGCACTGGCAATCACTTCCGGGTATTGAGCCAGGCGAGCAACCAGATCCCGCTCTTCCTCAAGAGTCAGCAACTGGTAATCACCGCGGATGCTCTCAGGGTCGCGGTTGTCGCCAATATCCACCAGTTTGTTCAGCACACTACAGATACGGGCATGGGCGTACTGGACATAATAGACCGGGTTTTCGTTGCTCTGGGAGCGGGCCAGGTCAATATCGAAGGTCAGCTGTGAGTCTGAGCGCCGGGCTGCCAGGAAGAAGCGGGTGGCATCCCGGCCCACTTCCTCTATCAGATCCCGCAGGGTGACATAGCTGCCGGCCCGCTTGGACAGCTTTACTTCTACCCCGGAGCGGGTGACCAGCACCATCTGGTGCAGCACATAGTCCGGCCAGCCCTGGGGAATATCCGCTTTCAGCCCCTGCAGGCCGGCCCGTACCCGGGTAATGGTGGAGTGGTGGTCCGCGCCCTGTTCGTTAATGACCGTGGTAAAACCCCGTTGCCACTTGTTCAGGTGGTAGGCCACATCCGGCACAAAATAGGTGTAGTTGCCGTCGGTTTTGCGCATGACCCGGTCTTTGTCGTCGCCAAATTCCGTGGTCTTCAGCCACAGGGCGCCGTCTTTCTCATAGGTAAAGCCGTTCTCAATCAACCGCTGTACAGTGGCCGCAACACTGCCGTCCTGGTACAGGGAGGATTCCAGAAAATACACATCAAAGCTGACACCAAAGGCCTTCAGGTCTTCGTCCTGCTCACGGCGTAACCAGGCTACGGCAAAATTCCGGATAGCGGTCAGATCCTCAATATCCCCTTTGGCGGTGACGGAGCGGTCGTCAGCACTGACGGTTTCACCAGCTTTGTAAGCCTGGGCAAGATCAGCGATGTACTCACCCCGGTAACCATCCGCAGGCCAGCCAGCATCTTCCGGGGTCAGGCCCCGGGCCCTGGCCTGTACTGAGAGGGCCAGGTTGTCGATCTGCACCCCGGCATCGTTGTAGTAAAACTCCCGGGTCACCTTGTGGCCGGTGGCTTCCAGCAGCCGCGCCAGGCAGTCGCCAATGGCTGCTCCCCGGCCGTGGCCCACATGCAGGGGGCCTGTGGGGTTGGCAGAGACAAATTCAATCTGCACCGCCTGGCCCTGACCCTGATCACTGGTGCCGAAGGCCTCGCCCCGGTGCAGGATGTCGTCAATTACCGCGAAGCTACTGGCATCACTGACAAAAAAGTTGATAAAACCAGGCCCGGCAATTTCCGTGGCGCTGATGGCCCCATCCGCCGGCAGCACATCGATCAGGCGCTGGGCCAGATCCCGGGGTTTCATCTTCGCGGGCTTGCAGGCCACCATGGCCAGATTGGTGGCAAAGTCCCCGTGGGCCTTGTCCCGGGCGTTTTCCACCTTGATGTCGGGGCGAAAGTCGGCAGGCAGGGTGCCGTCTTCCATCAACTGGTTAAGGGCGGACTGCAACAGGTGTGCGATGGTGTCTTTCATCAGCAATAGGGACTCAGAACGGTGACTTCAGGTGGCGGCCCGGTAAGGGGCCGAAAACAGGCGGCTATTATCGGCTAAAGGGACGCGGGACTCAACGTGGGATCGGGTTGGCCTGAAACACCTGCAGTTGGTCACGACCCTTATTTTTGGCCTGGTAGAGGGCAATGTCTGCGGCATTTATCAGTTTGTCAGGGCTGCTGCCATGCTCCGGTGCGGTGGCCAGGCCTGCGGAAAAGCGCAGGCTTACGGAGTGTTCTACCAGGGCTATCTTCATGGGGCTGTGGTGGGCACGCCAGGCCTCAATCCGGGTGTGTGCCGTCGCCAGGGGGAGTCCTGGCATCATGATAAGAAATTCTTCGCCACCCCAGCGGCAAACCACGTCTTCGTTGCGCATCTGCGCTAACAGCATTTGGCTGAATGCCATTAACGCCTGATCACCGGCGGCGTGGCCCCGGTCGTCATTCAGCTGTTTGAAGTAATCAATATCCAGCATCATCAGCGTCACCGGGTAGTCTTCCCGCTGGGCCCGGTGCAGTTCACGGGACAGGCTTTCCATAAAGTAACGGCGGTTGAACAGGTTGGTCAGAGGATCACGGATGGCGTCATGCTGAAGTTGCTGTTGCAGCCGCCGGATTTCAGACAGCTGCAATTTAAGGGCCTGGTTGCTGTGTTCAAGGGCAGTTTCAGCTTTGCGTCGGGCGGTAATGTCCCGGGAAATACCGCAGATATAGCGGCTGGTGCCATCTTCGCCGGTGAGGGGAGAAATCCGGGTGTCGAATACGGTCAATGGCAGTGGTTTGAAGCCCTCAGTGGTCTCCTCGTAACGAATCACCTTGCCGGCTTCCAGGGACCGCTGGTAGTTGCCGGCAATGATCTGGTACAGGGTAGCGTCCAGGATAATTTCATCCAGATACCGGCCCCTTAGTCCTTCCCTGGGCTGGTTCATAAAGTTGTCCATGGCCTGATTGTTGAAGACCAGCCGGTAGCGCTGACCTTCTACCTTAAGCAAAAAGACATGATCAGTCATGGTGTCCAGCATGCCAGTGAGCAGCTGACTATCCGGTGCTTCAGTCGCAGTTAAGGTCACGGTCAAGCTCTTTTAGTTCATTGGCAAAAGGCCCTGAAAGATAACTATAGTGCAACTAACCGGAATTATCTCCTGATTCCCGGAGGAAGAATTCACTCAGCCGCTGCTGTGCCCGGGGCCTCAGTGGTTAAGTAATAAATAGACCACTACTACCGCCAGTATGGCGCTCAATCCCTGCCAGAAGGCCACGGGGCTGCGTTCAATCAGTGGTGGCCGGGTTCTGTTAATAAAGGATGGATTGGGGTGGCGCAGGTCAGCGGTGAACTCGGAAATTTCCTGGTAGCGCTTGTTTGGGTTGGGGTGAACGGCTTTGCGCAGGGTTTCGTCCACCCAGGAAGGAATGGTCCGGTGGTCGTCCAGCACTGAGGTGTAGTTCAGGCGCCATTGATCAGCCACGGTTCTGGCTTTGGCCACCTGGGTGCCGTAGGGAAAGTCACCGCAGAGCATGTGGTAGGCCAGTACCCCCAGGGAATACAGGTCTGAGCCGGGTGTGCCGGTTTCACCCATGAAATATTCCGGGGCCATGTACAGGGCAGTGCCCGGGAAATCGTTGGGCTCGAGGGTCATACTCTCTTCCAGACCAGCGACCCGGGCGGAGCCGAAGTCGATGATTTTCACCGACCCGCTGCGGTCAATCATGATGTTATCCGGGCGAATGTCCTGGTGCAGGATTTCTCTTCGGTGCAGGGCATACAGGCCCCTGGCAATCTGCTCGATAATGTTGCGGACAGTTTCCAGCTCCGGTTTCGGGTGGTCCGCCAGCCACTGCCTGAGCGTTTGCCCAGGGATATATTCGGTAACGGTATAGAGAAAATGACGTTTGCGGCTCTGCAGACCGGCCTTCATCACATGGCCGCTGTTTACCCGCCGGGCGATCCACTCTTCCGTGAGGAATCGTTCCAGGTAACCGGGGTCGCCCCGCAGATCCATGGACGGGGTTTTGAGAATGACCTGGGTGTCGCTTTCCTGGTCCAGGGCAAGATAGACATGGCTGCGACTGCTGGCATGCACCTGTCTTAGCACGGTGTAGCCCTCAAACCCGTCGCCGCTTTTCAGCAGCGGCGGGAAGGGCAGGGTATCGATTTGCCGCTGCACCTCGCTGGCGCCCTGGCCGGGCAATTCCTGAATGCGGATGATCTGGATGCTGAGATTATCGTTGCTGCCCTGCTGAAGGGCCTGGTCGGCAATGAGTTGCGCCGCCATATCCGGGTCTTCTGCCCATGCATTGATCAACGCGATGATCTGTTGTGCCTGAATGTGTTCATAGATGCCATCGGTGGCCAGAATAAATACATCGCCGACTCTGACCGGCACTGACTGATAATCAATCTCCAGCAGGGAATCTGCTCCCATGGCCCGGCTCAGATAACTCTCTTTCTGAGAGACCCAGAGCCGGTGATCATTGGTCAGCTGCTCCAGTGCGTGATTCTGTAAGCGGTAGATGCGGGTGTCACCCACGTGAAAAAGGTGGGCACGGGTCCCCTTGAGGACCAGGGCGCTGAGAGTGCACACATAGCCCTTGTCCTTCAGGTAACGAAATTCACTGTTGCGGGTCTGGGCATGGAGCCAGGAGTTGGTGGCATTCAGCACCTGTTCTCCCGCATGCCTGACAGACCAGGCCTCGGAGGTGCAGAAATAGTCATCCAGAAAGCTGCGAACGGCGGTTTCACTGGCGATATGGCTGACCTCGCTGGTGCTGATGCCATCCGCCATGGCAAAGGCTATGCCTTTCATTTCCAGCTGGGGGCCAGTGGGCCTCAGGAAGCCATGGAAGTCCTGGTTCGAGGCTTTACAGCCTTTGTGGGAATATTGGCCCAGGGTTATTTGCATAGGAATACACCGCGTTATCAAGAAGCCCCGGCGGCGTCTGTTGCCGGGGTTATAGGCTTGGGTATTATTTGGCGACGCGGGTTGTCGCAGCGGTCGCCACCGCATTGCGCTTGGCGCCAGTACGCAGGTGCGTGGTGTACAGGGTCAGTCCGGTAAAGGCGATGCCCCCTACCAGGTTACCCAGCACGGTGGGGATTTCATTCCAGACAATGTAATCCATCACGGAGAAGTCGCCGCCGGCGATCAGGCCAAAGGGAAACAGGAACATGTTGACCACGGAGTGCTCAAAGCCCATGTAAAAGAACAGCATGATGGGCATCCACATGGCAATGACTTTACCACCCACTGAGGTAGAGATCATGGCGCCTACTACGCCCATGGAGACCATCCAGTTACACAGCACGCCCCGCAGAAAAATGGTGAACCAGCCGGCAGCGCCCCACTCGGCATAGCCCACGGTTCGTTCGTGGCCGATGTTGCCGATTCGCTCCGCCACGGCGCCGGGTTCCACATTAAATCCATAGGTGAACACGTAGGCCATAATAAACGCCACCACCAGTGCACCGGCAAAATTGCCCAGAAACACCAGCCCCCAGTTGCGCAGAATGCCATTGGTAGTGACCCCGGGTCGCTTGTCCAGCCAGGCCAGGGGCGTCAGCATAAAGACGCCGGTCAGCAGGTCGAACCCCATCAGGTAGAGCATGCAGAAACCCACCGGGAACAGCAGGGAGCCTAACAGAAAACTGCCGGTTTCCACGGCGACGGTAATGGCGAAAACCGCCGCCAGCGCCAGAATTGCCCCGGCCATAAACGACCGGATCAGGGTGTCGCGAGTGGCCATGTGAACCTTGGATTCACCGCTATCGACCATTTTTGTGACAAATTCAGTAGGGACAAGGTAAGACATGGTATGACCTCATTGCATTGTGAAGGGTGGCTGGCTTTCTGCTGAGGGGTATTTCCCGGGCACAAAAAAACGGCGCCCACACAAGTCCCGTTAACCAGGGGGGATTTGTGCGGACGCCGTTGTCCGGGGAAGAGCAGTGCTGCGAGCACCCACTTCAGTGTGTTCCCTTTTAGTGCGGCAATCTCCGTGCCTGAAATGCGGAATAGGTCAAATTATTCCGGATTTGTGAGCTAAAAGGGGGAGATGGCTGAACATTTATAGTGCTTGCGCCCGGTTGTGAGGCGCAAAACCGTACCAAACTGATGCGTCGCCAAGGGTGTTGCGGTATTTTAGTGCGTGTGCAAGCCGGGGGTGCAGTTGGGTGTGCCAAAGTGGGGCCGGGTCTGGCTATTCAATTTCTAACGGGTCCACATCAATAAACCAGCGGGTATGACCGGGCAATTTCTGCTGCTCCAGCCATCGGCACAACTGGTTGCCAAGGCGGTGCAGGGGTTGGCGCTCGGTGTGTTGCAGTAGCAGGTTTGCCCTGTGGCGGTTGGCCTTGCGGGCCATGAGGGCGGGGAAGGGGCCCATGACCGTGACGTTGCTGTCCGCCTGGGTGGCCAGTTGCAGCAACTGGTCCAGCAATGCCAGGCTTTCCCCCATGGTGGGAGCATCCACCCGCAGGGCGGTCATGTGGCTGGCCGGGGGCAGGCCGGCGTCTTTGCGTTCCTCCAGCAGGGCATCCGCCACGGTCAGATAGTCGCCTTTTATCAGGGTATTCAGCAGGGGGTGGTCAGACTGACCGGTCTGAATCACCACCTGGCCGGGGCGGTCCCCCCGGCCGGCCCGGCCGCCTACTTGCAACAACAGTTGGGCCAGATGTTCCGGGCCGCGAAAGTCGCTGCTGAACAGGCCGCCATCGGCGTTGAGCACACCCACCAGGGTGACTCCGGGGAAGTCATGGCCCTTGGCCAGCATCTGGGTGCCCACCAGAATACAGGGGGCGCCGCCCCGTACCGTCTCCAGCATGCTGTCCAGTTGACCCCGCTTGCTGGTGGTATCCCGGTCGATGCGCAGCACCGGGGTATCCGGAAACAGTTGTTCCAGCACGGTCTCGGTGCGCTCAGTGCCCAGGCCCACCGGGTGCAGATTGTTGCTGCCGCACTTACCGCAGGCTTTGGGAATGCCCTGCTGGAAACCGCAGTGGTGGCAACGCAGGCAGTTATCCCGGCGGTGGTAGGTGAGGCGGGCGTCGCAGCGGGGGCACTCGTGGAGGGTGCCGCAGTCGTAACACATGATGACTGGGGCATAACCCCGGCGGTTGATAAACAGCAGGGCCTGTTCGCCGGCAGCAATAGTGGCTTTCAGGGCATCCAGCAGGGGCGGTGCCAGGCCTCCCTGGAGGGTGCGGCTGCGGATATCCAGTAGCTGCATGGTAGGCAGTTGGGCATTGCCGGCCCGCTCCATCAGGCTGTGCAGGTGGTAACGGCCACTGCGGGCGTTATGCAGGGACTCAAGGGACGGGGTGGCGCTACCCAGCACGATGGGGCACTGGTTCAGGTGAGCCCGGTAAATGGCCAGATCCCGGGCGGAATAGCGAAAACCTTCATTCTGTTTATAGGCGCCATCGTGTTCTTCATCCACGATAATGGCCTGCAGGGCGGTAAAGGGCAGCAGGGAAGCGGAGCGGGTACCTATCAGCACCACCGGCTCCCCGTCCCGCACCCGCAGCCAGGTGGCCAGGCGTTCACCGGCATTCAGTGCCGAGTGCCACACAGCTACCCGGGCGCCAAAATGGCGCCGGAAACGGGCCAGGGTCTGGGGGGTGAGGTTGATCTCCGGCACCAGCACCAGGCACTGGGGGGCATCTTGAGGGCTTTTCGCAATCATGCTGGCGAGAAAGTGCAGGTAGATTTCGGTTTTACCGCTGCCGGTAATACCGTGCAATAAATGGCTGGAAAAGCCGTCGCTATGGGCCATCAGCCCTTCATAAATGGTCTGTTGCGCCGGGCTCAGGGGGTTCAGGGGCTGGTCCGGGGTACGCTGGGTGCTGGCGTGCCCGGCCGGGGGTTCGGTGGACTCATGGGCCAGGCCTTTGTCCCGCAGGCTGTTAAGCTGGGGCCGGCTGAAACCGGCACTTTTCAGTTCCCTGGAAGTCTGGCCCGGGTGGGCCTGCAGGGCCTCCAGCAGTTGTTGCTGTTTTTTTGCCCGGGCAGGAATGATGACCGGGTCTGTGCCAGGGCTGGGGTACCAGT
>REBR01000209.1 GCA_007692645.1 Halomonadaceae bacterium
GGCATGGTCAACGGGCTGATGCAGCAACGCATCGACTACCTGATCGAAAGCGAGATCACCCACGCCCAGGTACACCACCCGGAATTCCTGGCGGAAGGCTACTCCTGGCTGGATATTCCCGATCATGAGGCGATCACCCGCTGGCTGGAGAATGACGAGCGGGTGCTGTCGTTCACCTCCAGGACCATTACTGACGGCATGGTCCAGTCCCCGGTCAAGACTTCCGGCATCCGGATTCGTGGCATTGATATGGCATCGGAAACCCGCACCACCAATTTCCACGACAATCTGGTGGCAGGGGAATACCTGGATGCGGAAGTCCGCAATGGGGTGATCATCGGCGAGCGCCTGGCCAGGGAACACAACATGGAAGTGGGCAACCGCCTCGTGCTCACCTTTGAAGACGTCAATAACGAATTGATGTCCGCCTCGTTCAATATTGTGGGGCTGTTCAGATCGGCATCGGTGGATTATGACGAACGCAATCTGTTCATCCGCGCCGACGATTTCATTGCTCTGCTCAGTGACCAGCCGGTGTATCACGAGATCGGCATCATGCTCAGGAACGAGGAGCTGGCCGGGCCCTTGGTGGCCGAACTCAACGAGGCCTTCCCCGGCATTGAGGCCCAGACATGGCGACAGCTGTCACCGGAGCTCAGCATGCTGGTAGAGCTGGGTGGCGTGATGACGATTCTGATTACCCTGATCATCATGACCGCATTGGCCTTCGGCATTCTCAACACCATGCTCATGGCCCTGTTCGAGCGAATGCGGGAGATCGGCATGTTGCTGTCCATCGGTATGAGCCGCCTCCGGGTCTTCGCCATGATCATGCTGGAGGCAAGCATACTGACCATTGCCGGTGCCGTTGTGGGCATGCTTCTGGCCACACTGAGCATCAGCTATTTCAGCAGGTCCGGTCTCAACCTGGAAATGTTTGCCGAGGGCGCGGCTCAAGTCGGCTGGGACCACATCATCTATCCGACACTTTCCCTGGCCGAATACGCCGTCATCCTCACTGTGGTGGTGATTATCACACTGCTGGCGTCAGTGTATCCGGCCATCAAGGGAATCCGGATCAACCCGCTGGAAGCTGCCAAAGACGCCTGAAACTGGCAGCCCAGACCAAGGACCCCAAGTGGCATGACGATCATACGAACGGAAAACCTGTCCAAAATCTACAACCCGGATACCGTGCCGGTGTATGCCCTGCGGGATGTCTCCATCGAGATTGGCGAGGGAGAGTTCACGGCACTCCGGGGGCCATCCGGCTCCGGCAAGACCACCCTGCTGAACATGATCAGTGGTCTGGACAGACCCACCAGTGGAAAAGTGTTCATCAACGGGCAGGAAATTTCCCGAATGAAGGACAGTGAACGCATTGCTTTTCGCCTGCAGAACATCGGTTTTGTCTTCCAGCATTACAACCTGGTGCCGGTGTTCACCGCCCGGGAGAATGTCTCCTTCATCATGCTGCTGCAGCATCGTGACAAGCGAGAAATTCAGCAGCGCACCGATGAACTCCTTGATCAGGTGGGGCTGGGGGACCGCAAGGATGCCAGGCCGGCACGGTTATCCGGCGGGCAGCAGCAACGGGTGGCGGTGGCCCGGGCCCTGGCATCCCAGCCGAGGTTCATTCTGGCGGATGAGCCCACTGCCAATCTCGATACCGAAGCAGCCATGAACCTGCTGGACATCATGGAGACCATGAACCGGGAACAGAACATCACCTTTGTGTTTTCCACCCATGATCAGCGGGTGATTGACCGTGCACGCCGGGTCATCACCATGGTGGACGGCGCCATATTCAAAGACGAAATCCAGCATGCCAATGCGTTGCAGAATAGCTAGTGCTTTCCTGCGGCGCGGGGCTTTATTATTCCTGGCGCTGGCAGTGATCGCTGCGCCCCCGGCTCTTGGCCAGGCAGCGGAAAATATACGCATCAGCGGATATCTTCAGGCCAGTCCGTTGCTGATCTCGACGGAGCAGCCCGAACCCATCGGGCAGCAGAACTGGACCGAGTACCGGCTGCAGAGCCGACTGAATGTGAGCTGGTTTGCCACCCCTGAGTTGACCTTCAACTGGCAAATGCGCACGCGGGTGTTCGCCGGGGATCTGGTGCGTGAGTTTCCGGAATATGTCGAGAGCATCGATACGGATGACGGTCTGGTGGATCTGTCCTGGATGGTGACCGAACATAACGACTGGTTACTGCACCATATCCCTGACCGGCTCTACGCCCAATGGAACCGTGGCGACTGGGACGTGCGTATCGGTCGCCAGCGGGTTAACTGGGGGGTGAACATGATCACCAACCCCAACGACATCTTCAACATCTATTCCTTCTACGATTTTGACTACCCGGAACGGCCAGGCTCCGATGCCATTCGCATCCAGCGCCATCTGGGCTTTGCGTCGCGATTCGAAGTGGTGGTCAGCCCCGCCAGAGACAGCAGAGACAGTGTGGCTGCGGCCCTCTATGGGTTCCACATGAACGGCTATGATGTGCAGCTTATCAGCGGCTACTACCGGGACAGGTTTACCGTTGGTGCTGGCTGGGCTGGGGATTTTCGCGGTGTCGGAGTCAAGGGTGAGACGATGTTCTACAACGACATCAATTCACAGGATGACACCAGGGAAACCAACTTCATTGTTGCCACCTCACTGGAGTACATGTTCGAAAACAGCCTCTTTGGCATTGTGGAGATTCTGTATAACCGGGAAGGCGGGCGGGATGAATTCACCCTGGTGGGGGAGCAACTGACCCCGGATAACCCCTCATTCTCCACCTACCAGGCCACCACACAGTTGCGCTACCCGATCCACCCTTTGTTGGACGGCTCGGTCGCTGTGGTCTGGTACCCGGACGAAAGGGCTACCTTCATCAGCCCGCAGCTGACCTGGTCGGTGACCCAGGACGTTGACTTCAAGGTCCTGGGCCAGTTTTTTGCGGGCAGAGATGATTCCGTGTTCGGCAATGCGGGAAATCTGCTGGCGGCATCCCTGACTTATAATTTCTGAATGCTGCTGGCAAAAATGCCAACAGGAGCTGTGTGTACGGCATTAGGGGCACAGATTTCCCAGGCATGCTCCAGTTCGGCAACGGACAACAATCGGAAGGAGCCTGCGCCATGAATTCATCAAAACCCGTGGCGCCAGAGGCTGGGAATTTAACCCCGCTGAACTGGCTTTTCTCCAGGAGCGGGCCGTTAGTTCATGTGTTAAGCCGCTTTCTTGCGCCACCCTAAGAGCCCCAGGCCACCCATCACCAGCAGAGCCAGGATTGACGGTTCGGGCACCGCAATGGCCCTTGGTGCAGAAAAAGTGTCCCATACGCCGGTCGCGAGAAAGTCGTCACCGATGTAATAGTCCCACCCGGCCTCGAAGACGCCAAACGCTTCACCGGGGTTGGGTTTGCCCTCCACCAGCAAATTAAAGCCTGTTAGTATGCCGTCGCTGAAGTAGAGCTCAGGAAATATATCATCGACAAAATCCACGTCTTCAGATTCGAAATAGGTGATCAGGCCCATATTCATGGTCAGGCTGCCGCTAAAACCTTCCCCCTCTGTCCCCAACCCCAGCACTTCAAATCCTGTGCCGGTCAGTAATGCGCTGTTGAAGGTGGTGGCCCCGGTGACCGAATCACCAACGCTTAGCCCAAAGGCATTGCCGGCATCGGCCATAGTTACGGTGCCGGCAAAATCCACCTGGACCAGGGTGGCAGAGGTGGCCCCGGAGAAGGCAAAGAGGAGCCCGGCGATGACGGGCAGCGCTCTGCTATAACCTGTGGTTTTATCTGTCATTGTTGTTCCCTCAATTCCATTTGATAAGTAGCTTTCTAATTCCTTGATTCCTGCGCAGTACAACGGGATGGGATGTCCCGCCATAAGCTCCAGCACGGTTTGTACCGGGCTTGCTATCTTGCTGAATTATATATTCTTATTACTGATTAGCTGATGGCGGCGCACAGGGCGCTGTAAAAGAAACTGACAGCGCCCTGGGGGATATTTCTGGAAAGGTCAGGTCAGGGGAACACTAAGACGAGTACGGGGGCATTCCCTCATCATCTTCAGCCAGCGCCCGCTTCATAAACTCGGGCATCGCCAGGGCAGCGTGGTGAATGTCCTTGTTGTAGTAATCCGTCACAAACGGTTTTTCGTCAGCGTCCGCCTCACGGAAGTACTTGAGGGGGTTGGCGCGGGCGGCCATGGTGCAGCTCCACCAGCCGGTGGGGTACACCGGTTGCGGGAAGCACAGGGTGCGGGTCTGGGTGAAGCCGGCTTCGCGCATTTCCCGGTGGGCTTTCTTGATGATGGTGTTGGTGTGCAGCAGGGGGGATTCGCTCTGCTGTACCAGAATCCCGTGTTCCCCCAGTGCCAGCATGCAGTCCCGGTAGAAATCAGTGCTGAACAGGCCCTCGGCGGCGCCGAAAGGGTCGGTGCTGTCGACGATGACCAGATCAATGGTGCCGGGGGCGGCATCGCGCATCCATTGGATGCCATCGCCGAAGAAGAAGTTGGCCCTGGGGTCGTCGTTGGCGGTGCACAGTTCCGGGAAGTACTCTTCGGAGACACGGGTTACCCGCTCGTCGATTTCCACCTGCCAGGCTTCTTCCACGCCCGGGTGCTTGAGCACTTCTTTTAAGGTGCCACAGTCGCCGCCACCGATAATCACCACTTTGCGCGGGCGCTTGTGGGTAAACAGGGCCGGGTGTGACATCATCTCGTGGTAAAGAAAATTGTCCCGGGCCGTGAGCATCACGCAGCCGTCGATCACCATCAGGTTACCGAAGGTTTCGGTTTCATACACCGCCAGGTGCTGGAACGGGGTCTGCTCTTCGTGGCACAGGCGGCGCATCTGCAGGGAAAAGGCGGTGCCTTCGTCTTGGAATACTTCGGTGAACCATTCACCGGGACCGATGGACATGGGTACTTTCCTTTATCGTTGAAGCCGTGAAAAACCGTCAGAATAACCGGCCCCGCTGTGGCGGATGCCGCTGAATTTTAGGGTGACAGTGTAAGTCACCTGTTTCTTGCAAAAAACAGCCATTACAATGGCAACACCATTTTACCCCGGCAGTCCCCTTAGATAACCGGCCACCCGTCGCCCCAACCTCCGGAGTCACCATGACCGACAGCCCTCGCCAACATGCACTGAACACCTACAGCGTCAGCCACTGGAGCGACGGCTATGTGGATGTCAGTGATGGCGGCGAAGTCCTGGTGCGCCCCGCCGGCCGGGGCAGTGACACCACAGTCAACCTGCCACAGCTGGTTAGCCGGTTGCGCCAGCAGGGTCTGCGGTTGCCCATGCTGCTGCGCTTTGGGGATATTCTCCATGACCGGGTCACCCGCCTGTGCCGGGCCTTTGATGATGCCGCGGCGGAACAGGACTATAAAGGCCATTATACCGCGGTGTACCCCATAAAGGTGAACCAGCAGCGCCATGTGGTGGAGTCACTGCTCACGGCAGAGCCCGCCGCAAGCCGCCGCCAGGTGGGGCTTGAGGCTGGCAGCAAGCCGGAGTTACTGGCGGTGCTGGCCCTGTCCCGGGAAGCGGGTGCCACCATTGTCTGCAACGGCTATAAAGACCGGGAATATATCCGCCTGGCACTGATGGGACAGGCACTGGGGCACAAGGTCTATCTGGTGGTAGAGAAACAGTCGGAAATCCGGCTGATTCTGGAGGAGTCTACCCGCCAGGGGGTACGGCCATTAATCGGTGTGCGTGCCCGCCTGGCCACCATCAGCCAGGGCAACTGGCAAAACACCGGTGGTGAGAAATCCAAATTCGGCCTGTCCGCCAGCCAGATCCTGGCCCTGGTAGAGCGTCTGGAACAGGCGGGCTATCTGGACTGTCTGCAGCTGCTGCACTTTCACCTGGGCTCACAGATTGCCAATATCCGCGACATCCAGACCGGATTGCGGGAATGCGGCCGGTTTTATCAGTCCCTGCGCCAGGCCGGTGCGCCACTGGATGTGGTGGATATTGGCGGCGGCCTGGGGGTGGACTATGAAGGCACCCGCTCCCGCAGTGACTGCTCCATGAACTACAGCATGACTGAGTATGCCCGCACCGTGGTGCAGGTGCTCAAGCAGACCTGTGACCAGGCAGACCTCCCCCACCCGAATATCATCAGCGAATCCGGCCGTGCCCTTACCGCCCACCATGCGGTGTTGGTGACTAATGTGATTGATGAGGAGCGCCCCCGCCGGCAACTGCCTCCGGAGCCTGAGTCAGACGCCCCCGGGCCTTTATTGCAGTTATGGCAGGTACAACAGGGGCTCAATGCGGGCACCAGCCAGCGGGCCATGGTGGAGCTGTACCATGATGTGGTCCATGCCATGGGGGAAATGCACCAGCTGTTTGCCTACGGGGTGGCCTCCCTGCCCCAGCGGGCGGCAGCAGAGCAGCTTTATACCAGCATTGGCTTACAGCTACGCCAGCGCCTGAACCCCGGCAACCGGGTGCACCGTGACATTCTGGATGAACTGAATGAAAAACTGGCTGACAAACTGTTTGTGAACTTCTCCCTGTTCCAGTCCCTGCCGGATATCTGGGGTATTGATCAGATTTTCCCCATCATGCCCATCACCGGACTGGATCAGTCCCTGACCCGGCGGGGCATTTTGCAGGATATTACCTGCGACTCCGACGGGCGCATCGACCGCTATGTAGACGGTGAAGGCATTGAGGTGACCCTGCCTTTGCCGGAGCTTGAGGAGACGCCGTTAATGGCCTTTTTTATGACCGGAGCTTATCAGGAAATCCTCGGCGACCAGCACAACCTGTTCGGGGATACCGATGCGGTGGATCTGTGGCTGGACGATCAGGGGCAGTGTCAGCCCCGCCATAGCGTGCCGGGGGACACGGTGGCCTCCATGCTGCGCACGGTGAATTTTGACCCTGCCCGGCTGCAGCAAGCGCTGCACCAGCAGCTGCAGCGGGCCCGGCTCAGTGCCCCGCAACTGAGGGATTACAGTGAAGCCATTGAAAAGGGGCTGGGGGGCTACACCTACCTGGGGGAGTGATCCGCAATAATATGCCTGCCGTATTGATAACCATCATGGGATATCCAGCGGCGAGCAACTACAATGAATGTTATTCACCAGCAAACATCGAACATTAACAAGGGGCAGAATGTGACTCCACTCAAGGAGAGCACTCGCCGTGCTGAACGTAGTAAGGATCATTGGAGCCAGCTACTTGAGCGCGTAGGTCACAGCCAGGATCGTTCGGCTTACCACGAGCTTTACCAGCACTTTGGACCGCAAATAAAATATTACGCGCTGTCCAATGGCTTAGCCCATATGGCGGAAGAACTGGTGCAGGAGGTCATGATTTCCATCTGGCGCCGTGCCACCCTCTACGATTGGCGTAAAGCCGCTGCGTCCACCTGGATTTTTACCATTGCCCGTAACCAGCGTATCGATATGCTGCGTAAACAAAAACGCAGCAGCTCTGAAATGGCCATGGAAACTGAAGACCTCTGGCAGATCCCCGGTGATGGTGAAAATGATCCATTACCCTCCCTGCATCGAATTATTGCCGAGCGCCGCATTCGTGACTCCTTCAAACACCTGCCAGAGGAACAGGTCACGGTTTTGGCAAAAGTTTACATGGAACATAAGTCACACCAGATCGTTGCCAATGAAATGGGTATTCCATTAGGTACTGTAAAGAGTCGTGTCCGGCTGGCACTCAATAAATTGAAAGTCATTTTGCAGGATCAGGATTTATGAGCTCACACCACCCCGATGAAGTTCTGTTGATGGAGTACAGCGCAGGCTCTCTTTCAGAGCCTATGGCGTTGTGTGTTCGGATGCATCTGGAAAAATGCAGTCGTTGCCGTGGGCAGCTGGATATGCTTAACAGCCTTGGTGCCATCATGATGGACACCAGTAGCGCCAGTCACATTGCGGCCACCCATTCTGCCGAGGATGTGTCTGAAGATCTCTTCTCCACCATTATGAATCGCCTTGACGCTGAACAGGCAACGACAACTACTGATAAACCGGCGGCAAAGACTGTCAGCACCAGCCGCCTGACTCCCTTGGCCAAGCTACTCGGCAAGGAACTGGAAGAACTCCCCTGGAAGCGACAGCTGGGTGATGTGAGCGTCTGTGATATCAGCAATTATTTTGGCACTGGCGAGCGGGTAACCCTGCAAAAGCTGGTGGCTGGTGGCCGGGCTCCCGCCCACCGTCATGGGGGCACTGAAACCACCGTGGTGTTGCACGGGGCCTTCGCTGACAGTAACGGCGTGTTTGAGGCCGGGGATATGGTAGTGCTGGATGAACACGGCGATCACCGCCCCGTAGCACTGCACGGTGAAGACTGCTACACCCTGTCAGTGCTCACGGCTCCGGTACAACTTACTGGCCGCTTCAGCCGCATGCTGAACCCCTTTATTCGTTAGGATTAGCTTGTTTGAAGATTTATCAGGGAAGCTTCGGCTTCCCTTTTTTATAGCGCTGCTTTATCGGGTGTCTTAACCAGCTTCTGCACTCACGAGGGGAATAATGACCACACTGATTGCTGGCATTACCGGGGGCATTGGCCATGCCATGGCCGCACAGCTCCTGGCCGACGACCACGACGCCCACCTGATTGGGCTGGCCCGTTCAGCATCCGGCAATGAGGAGCTGGCGGAACTGGCTGCCCGCTATCCGCACCGGATGACGCTTCTGGATGCGGATGTGGCCAACCCGGAGGGCCTGAAACAGGCCCTGCAGCAACTGCCAAAAGAGCTGAAAATCACCCGGGTGATTTACGCCATCGGCCTGCTCCATGATGCGGCTATGACCCCGGAAAAACGCCTGGCAGATATAGACATCCAGTCCATGGCCCACAGCTACCAGGTAAACACCCTGGGTTTTCTCAGTTTGGTACAGGGGCTGGTCCCCTGGTTACGTCACCGGGAAGCGAAAACCATCGTCGCCCTGTCCGCCAAGGTGGGATCCCTGAGCGATAACCGTTTCGGTGGTTGGTATGCTTACCGCTGCAGCAAGGCAGCCCTGAATATGGCGGTACGCAATCTGGCCATAGAAGCCCAGCGGGGGCTGCGCCCCAGCACTGTGATTGCCCTGCACCCGGGCACCACCGCCACCCCCCTCTCGGCCCCCTATCAGCAGTCTCTGGCAAAACTCAAAGTACACACCCCCCAAGAAACTGCCCGCAACCTTTGGGTTGTCATTCATTCACTGACAGAAACCCAGAACGGCTGTTTTCTGAACTGGGATGGCAGCGAACTTCCCTGGTAACAAAAGGGCCAAAACCCCACGGAATTGCTAACCCCAAGACCCTTTAAAAGGTGAACCGGGTTAGGCATTTTCACGTACACTTGCCCACTGCCAAAACCCACGGCTGGTATTCATTAAATGAGAGAGACTCTTCATGCCTTATAATGCACCGGTAACCGACCTGCGTTTTGTCCTGTTCAACGTACTCGGCGTCGACCGCCTGCACGAACTGGATGCCTACAGCGAAGCCACTCCAGACCTGATTGAAGCGATCCTGGATGAAGCCGGCCGTTTCATGCGCGACGTCATGGAACCCACCAATGCCCCCGGTGACCGTGAACAGTGCCAGTACAACCCGAAAGATTACAGCGTCACCACTCCCAAGGGCTTTAAAGAAGCCTATAAGCAGTTCGCTGAAGCGGGCTGGACCTCACTGGATGCCCCCACCCAGTACGGTGGCCAGGGCCTGCCCCACGTGCTCAAATTTGTCGTGGACGAGATGGTCTGCTCCACCAACCTGTCCCTGGGCATGTACCCGGGCCTGACTCATGGTGCTATTAGTGCCCTCTACGAGCACGGCTCCGATGAGCTGAAAGACACCTATCTGGAAAAGCTCATCAGCGGCGAGTGGACCGGCACCATGTGCCTTACCGAGCCCCAGTGCGGCACCGACCTGGGCCTGATCCGCAGCAAAGCCGAACCCAATGGGGATGGCAGCTACAAGCTCAACGGCACCAAGATCTGGATCACCGGTGGCGAGCACGACATGGTGGATAACATCATTCACCTGGTACTGGCCAAATTGCCGGATGCCCCTCCAGGGGTCAAAGGCATCTCCCTGTTTGTGGTGCCCAAGTTCCTGCCGGACTCCGGTGAGCGCAACCCCATCAACTGTGGTGGTCTGGAACACAAAATGGGTATCAAGGGTTCCGCAACCTGTGTGATGAACCTGGAAGATGCCAAAGGCTGGCTGGTGGGTAAAGAGCACGACGGCATGCGGGAAATGTTCACCATGATGAACGAAGCCCGCCTGATGGTAGGCATGCAAGGCCTTGGCCTGGCAGAAGCCTCTTATCAGGTGTCCCTGGAGTTCGCCAAAGAGCGCCTGCAAAGTCGCTCCCTGTCCGGCCCCAAGAACCCGGACGGCCCTGCTGATCCGATTCTGGTGCACCCGGATGTACGGCGCATGCTCATGCGCCAGAAAGTGCTGAACGAAGGTATGCGGGCCATGGCCCTGTACGCCGGCCACCAGCTGGACCTGTCCAAGGCCCATCCGGATGCGGACGTGCGCCAAAGCGCTGACGACATCGTGCAGATCATGACCCCCATCGTGAAAAGTTTCCTCACAGACGAAGGCTTCAACAACTCCAACGTCGGCCTGCAGGTACTGGGCGGCTCCGGCTTCACCTCTGACTGGCCCATCGAGCAGCACGTGCGTGACGGGCGTATTACCCGCATCTATGAAGGCACCAACGGCATCCAGGCCCTGGACCTGATCGGGCGTAAACTGAGCCTGCACGGCGGGCGGCTGGTGAAGAGCCTGTTCAGCGACATGACCGGCTACCTCAAGGCCAACCCCGAGTGCGCCCACCGTGACGCCTTCAAGGGCGCCCTGGGCGCTATGGAAGAAGCAGTAAGCTGGGTGGCACAGAATGCCCCCAACGATCCTGAGCAAGCCGGTGCAGCCTCTACGCCCTTCCTGCGCCTGGCAGCCCTGACGATGATTGCCTACATGTGGGTACGCATGGCGGATGCCGCCCAGAAAGCCCTGGATGCCGGTGAAGGCAATCCTGAGTTCCACAAGGCCAAGCTGATCTCAGCCCAGTTTTACTTTGCCAAGCTGTTAAAGGAACAGGACTGGCTGCTGAGCGACATCAAGGACGGTAAAGAGACCCTGATGGCACTGGACGATGAGCAATGGGCTTTGTAAGCCTTTCCAGGGCCAACAGCGAATCGGTGTAGTTCGCAAACCGCTCCAGATACGCCGGTGACAATTGCTGCATCTCTGCAATTGCCCGGCTGACCAGCCGGTGGGCGTTCATGGGGCCGGCGTCTTTGGGGATTTGTTCAATGGCGCAGCGAATACGCTCCTGCCGGACTAGCTGGCGCTGATTCGCCTTTGCTCTTGCCATGGCTTTCAATGGTGCAGGTGTACCAGTAGCGCGCCGGACTAACCCGGGGTCTGCTGCTAACTCTGGGAACACCCGCTGTTCCAGGCCTGACGGGGAGCCTGGTGCCGGTTCATCCGGTGCCAGGTTCAGCAGTTCCACCAGGGCGACAAGGGGGGATGGCTGACTGTGCTCAGTTGTTTGCACTGCCTGTTCGCCTCCCTCCCACTTGGCCTGATAGTCAGCCACTGCCTGCTCCAGCTTCTGCCAGTGAAAGCTGTGCTGGAGATTTTTTATCCGAAGGCGCTGCTCCAGGGCTTCCAGATAGAGGAAGCGCACCGGATCCACCAGATCCGCACCGCAAGCTCGCAGTTCAACAAGCAGCGCCAACATCAGTTTTCCACCCCCGACCCGGTGTCAGACGCACTACCGGGGCCCCGGGGTACGGTACTGATCTCCACCCGCCGGTTCTGAGCCCGGGACTCGGCATCCACATTGGGTACCGCTGGGTGGTGCGGGCCAAAGGCGGCAGCAAATACCCGGTCTTTGGGCAGGCCCTGCTCCACTAACGTGCGGGTGACCGTCAGTGCCCGTTGGGCAGACAACCCCCAGTTATCCTGGTAGCGGTTGCCACTGTGCATTGGCAAATCATCGGTAAAGCCGCTGATCATCAGCATTTCATCGTGCTGGGTCAGATAGGCGTCTAACGGGGTGACCAAGGTCTCCAGCACTTCCACCCCCTCGGCCTGTAACTGGTCCGAGTTCAGCTCAAACAACACGTTACCGCTGATGCCAATGCGGCCATCCCGGAAGGTGACCAGGCCTTTGGTGAGGGGATCTTCCAGCGCCTGTTCAAGGGCCATGCGTCGCTGCTCTTCACTTTCCCGCTTGGCGATCTCCTCCGCCAGGGACTGGCTGAGTTCCAGCTGAACGCCGATCACCCACACCAGAATCAGCACCAGAATACCCACCAGTGCCGCCATCAGGTCGGAGAAAATCGCCCAGATCGGGGTGGACTGCTGTTCGCCGCCTTCCAGGTGCTCCATCAGTTGGCTCCGCTGGTCTCGGGCTGGCCTTTTTGCAGGGCAGCGGCGGCGTCAATCACCTCCTTCTGGGAACTGACGGAAAGATCAATGACCTCCCGGGCCTGGGCCACGTAATAGGCCAGCTGTTCATCGTGGCGCGTGCCGGCACTGGCCAGTGCCTGCTGGTTCTTGGCCAGGCTTTTCTGCAACTGGCTATTGGAAGCACTGAACAGTTCCACCGCGTGCAGAAAGGCGTCGCTCAGGGCACCCACTTCCTGGCTGCTGCCGGTGATGTCATCGCCCAGTTTGCCAAGTTGCTGACTCTGCTGCTCAATCAAGCTGTTGAAGCGTTCGCTGATGCCGGTGAGGGTCTCCCCGGCCCCATTGATCAAGGCATCCACCGCCTGGCGCTGGCTGTCGGCGTTGCCGCGCTGGGACTCCAGCAGGCTGTCCAGTTCCTGCATCAGCCGCTGGCGCTCTTCCAGCAGGGCATTTTCCCGTTCGCTGTTGCGGGCCATCTCATGTTGCAGCTGAGCGATCACCTGGGCGGCGGCTTTCGGGGTTTCCGAGGCGGTTTCGATTAAACGGGTCATTGGTGCTTCCAGGCTGGTACCCAGTTCACTCAGGTGCCGGGTGACTGTCGCCTCCAGCTGAGACAGTCGCTCAGTGGCG
>REBR01000005.1 GCA_007692645.1 Halomonadaceae bacterium
GGCGGTCTATGGCCAGTGTGTTGACTCCCCGTCAGGCTATGAGATCTGCATGGATGAGGAGAACCACCACCTGCACAAGCCAGTACTGATCGGCGAGATTCAGGCGGATGGGCAGTTTGCCACCGTTTGGGAAACCGATGGTCCGGTGCGTGCCGAGCCCTGGAGCAAGCACCTGGCAGACAGTAAAGACAAGGTGGCCAACTGGCGTTACCCCTGGGTCTGTGGTGACTGTACCGCGCCCCGCTTCACTCTGGACTTCTGAGAGTCCCGTTCAGGCGGCCTGCGGGCCGCCCCTCGTTGACCTTTAATGGCCCTCTGGATTAAACCGGTGGGCCTTTTATCAGGAGTTTTACATGGCACCTTGCGGATGGATGCCGGGTTGGCGACGACCGGGCAAATGGCTGGGGATAATCCTGCTGTGCCAGGGCCTGTTGCTGAGCCAGGCCACAGCAACACCCTCTGATGACCACACTGCCGTGGCATTGACGAGCACACCAACAGCTGAGGATTTAAGGGCAGCGGATATCGCAACCTCTGAACCTGAGGCGGTTATTGACGAAGATGCAACCCCTGAAGGCGAGACCGCCGAACTGGTGAAGCGCCTGGCCACCAGTAACTGGCAGGAAGTGCAGGGGGCGATTAATGCCATGGGGGCGCTGGGTGACCCGGATGTATTGCCGGTATTACAGGCATTGCGGGATGGTCGCCTGTATTACACCACCACGGAGCGGGTGCTGGTGGCTGACCCTCTGGATAAGAGTCTGCGGGATGCTATCACCGGGGAAGCCGAAGAGGGACAGGATCTGTCACTATCCCAGCCCCCCATGACTAACCCAATCCGGCGCAGCCTGCGTCCGGTGATTGGTCAGTTGCAGATTTTCTCTGATCAGCTGCCGTTGCGACGGGCGGCGGCAGAGGAGCTGGCAGACCGGCCGCAACCGGCCATGTTACCCCAGTTGCTGGAAGCTCTTGAGGCAGAAACCGATCCGGAAACCCAGCGTCTGCTGGGCATTGCGGTGGCACGGTTGCAGTTACAGGCAGAAGACCCTGAGGTGCGCCTGTCTGCGGTTGAACTTATCGGCGAGTTGCGTTCTTCCCGGATGAAATCCGCTTTGCAGCAACTGCTGAGACAGGATGGCGAGGGCCAGTTTCTGGAGCCTGACCCTGCAGTACGACAGGCAGCGACAGAGGCGGTAGAAGCCATTGAAAGCCGGGAAAGCACGGCCAGACTTCTGAGTGATCTGGTGTATGGCTTGTCTATGGGCAGTGTACTGCTGCTGGCGGCCATGGGGCTGGCGATCATCTTCGGCCTGATGCGGGTGATCAATATGGCCCATGGGGAGCTGCTGATGATCGGCGCCTATACCACCTTTCTGGTGCAGAACCTGTTCATCGCCTATTTTCCCCAATGGTTTAATTTTTACCTGATTGCCGCTGTTCCGGCAGCCTTTTTGGTCACCGGTCTGGTGGGGATTGCCATGGAGCGCAGTGTTATCCGCTTTCTCTATGCCCGCCCCCTGGAAACCCTGCTGGCCACCTGGGGTATCAGCCTGATTCTGATGCAGACCATGCGGGTATTGTTTGGTGCTCAGAATGTGCAGGTGGTAAGCCCTGAGTGGTTCTCCGGCAGCGTGCAAATAATGCAAGGGGTTTCCCTGTCTACTTCCCGCCTGGGGGTGGTGTTGTTTTCCTTCTTCGTGGTGGCCCTGGTGTGGCTGCTGATGAACCGCACCCGCCTGGGGCTCGAAGTGCGGGCCGTGATGCAGAACCGGCAGATGGCTGCGGCCATGGGGGTCTCCGCCAACCGGGTGGATATGTGGACCTTTGGCGCCGGTGCCGGTGTTGCGGGCCTGGGGGGTGTGGCCCTGTCCCAGATCGTCAATGTGGGCCCCGAGCTGGGCCAGAGCTATATCGTCGACAGCTTTATGGTGGTGGTGCTGGGCGGGGTGGGCAATATCCTTGGCTCCGTGGTGTCTGCCCTGGGCATTGGTGTGTTCACCAAGTTCCTGGAGCCCTCTACGGGCGCGGTGCTGGCCAAGATCCTGGTGTTTGCAGCCATTATTCTGTTTATCCAATGGCGCCCACAGGGCATCTTTGCCTTGAAGGGGCGTGCCGCCGATGAGTGATAAGGAATTGATGCCCATGAGACAGTCTTTGATTACCGGTCTCACCGGTTTGCACAGCACCAGAGGGTGGCTGCTGTTTGTGGCAGTGGCGGCGGTGGTGCTGTTGCTGATGCCGTTACTGAACCGGGCACTGCCGCCGGAATCCCTGTTCCATGTGCCCAACTGGATGCTGACCCTGATGGGGCGCTTTCTGTGCCTGGCCCTGGTGGCCCTGGCCCTGGATCTGATTTGGGGTTACTGCGGCATCCTGTCCCTGGGCCATGGGGTGTTTTTTGCCCTGGGGGGCTATGTCATGGGCATGCACCTGACCCATGACCGTTACAGTGATGGTGGCGTACCCAACTTTATCCGCTTTCTGGGGGAGTCGGAGTGGCCCTGGTATTGGGTACCCTTTGAATCCTTCGCCTTTACCGCCCTGATGGTGGTACTGGTACCCGGTGTGCTGGCACTGGTGTTCGGCTTTTTTGCCTTTCGCTCCCGGGTGAAAGGGGTCTACTTTGCCATTATTACCCAGGCCCTGACCTTTGCCATGATGCTGTTGTTTTTCCGCACTGAAACCGGCC
>REBR01000146.1 GCA_007692645.1 Halomonadaceae bacterium
TGGGCAGCCACCACCCCGGGGGCCGCCAACCAGGCCTATAACACCGTCAACGGCGACGTCTTCCGCTGGCGCCGCATGTGGCGCGAAATTGGCGACTACTTCGGCCTTGAAGTGGCGGACTGCCCGGAAACGCCACAGCCTCTGGAGCAGCAGATGGCTGACGCCCCAGCCACTTGGCGCGAGATTGCCAGCAAACATGACCTGGTAGAACCGGACGTAGACAAGCTGGCTTCCTGGTGGCACACGGACGCGGATCTGGGCCGGGATCAGGAGTGCGTTAACGATACCACCAAGTCACGGGACTTCGGCTTCCACCATTTCCGCGAGACCCGGGGTGCTTTTTGCGATCTCTTCGATCGTTTGCGCGCCGAAAGGCTCATTCCCTGAAATTTTCATGACAACATCCGTCAATGAGCCCGGCGCCACAAGGCCCCGGGCCTATTGTGAGAAATGCCCCCGTCAGCAACCCTTGTCGCCAGAACCCACAGCCTATAAACTGTTTTTTTATACAGTTATTTGATAGCCACCACTGGTCGCGAGGTTGTCCCCATGAGTGCTGTCTGGTTGGGTCGTAGTGTTGTGGGTCGGTTGTTATCCATACCCCTGTTCGCAGAGCGGGTGGCGGCGGGGTTTCCGTCCCCGGCCCAGGGCTATGTGGAACAAACCCTGGATCTGAACGAACTCTGTGTGCGCCACCCGGCGGCCACGTTTTTTGTCCGTGCCCAGGGGGATTCCATGACCGGTGTGGGCATCTACCCCAACGATGTGCTGGTGGTGGACCGCTCACTGGCGGCCCGCCACGGGGATATTGTGATTGCTGGCATTGATGGTGAATTCACCGTCAAGGAACTGCAACTGCACCCCAGCCCCCGGCTGCTGCCCCGTAACCCCGCCTATGCCCCGGTGCCCATTCCGGAAGGCTCTGAGCTGGAGATCTTCGGGGTCGTCACCAATGTGATCCGTCAACTGTCCCGGCAACGATGACACCGGTGTTTGCCCTGGTGGACTGCAACAACTTCTACGCTTCCTGCGAGAAGCTGTTCCGCCCGGATCTGCGCCAGCGCCCGGTGGTGGTGCTGTCCAACAACGACGGCTGTGTAGTGGCCCGTTCCCGGGAAGCAAAGGATCTGGGCATCAAGATGGGGGTGCCCATTTTCCAGATCCGGGATGCCATCCGCCGCCATGGCATTGTGGTGTTTTCCTCCAACTATGCCCTGTATGCGGATATGTCCTCCCGGGTGATGCGGGTGCTGGAAGATCTGGCCCCGGCGGTGGAGGTGTACTCCATTGACGAGTCCTTTCTTGATCTTACCGGCGTGAGCCGGGCCATGGCCCTGGAGGACTTTGGTGTACAGGTGCAGCAGACCGTACTGAACTGGACCGGCCTGCCAGTGTGTGTGGGCATTGCCCCGAGCAAGACCCTGGCCAAGCTGGCCAACTACGGGGCCAAGAAATACCCCGCCACCGGGGGTGTGGTGAATTTGAGTGATCCCCAACGACAGCACCGGCTGCTGCAACTGGCCCCGGTGGAGGAAGTCTGGGGGGTGGGTAATCGCCTGACCCGGCGGCTGAATGCCCTGGGTATCCATACGGCACTGGACCTGGCCCAGGCGGACCCGGCGGTGATGCGCCGGCAGTTCTCGGTGGTGCTGGAGCGTACCGTGCGGGAACTGAACGGGGAGTCCTGTATTGCCCTGGAACCGGTGGCGGCCACCAAGCAGCAGATCCTCTGCTCCCGCTCTTTCGCCGAGCGGGTACTGGACTATGGGGTGATGCGCCAGGCCATCAGCGGCTATACTGTGCGGGCCGGGGAAAAGCTGCGCCAGGAAAAACAGACGGCGGCGGTGCTCACAGTGTTTATCCGCACCAGCCCGTTCAACCCCAACGAGGCCCAGTACGCCAACAGCGCCACCACCACCCTGCCCTTTCCCACGGACGATACCCGGCTGCTGCTGCAAGCGGCGCAAAAGCTGCTGAAACAGCTCTGGCGGGATGGCTACCGTTACAGCAAGGGGGGCATCTGCCTGAGCGGTTTCCATCAGCCCGGCAACTACCAGCCGGGACTGTTCGACACGGTCAAAGAGCGCCCCAACAGCCGCCGCCTGATGGCGGCCCTGGACCGTATTAACCGCAACGCCCCCCATGGGGCCAGCGGCAAGGTGTGGTTTGCCGGTGAAGGGGTGAACGGCCAGGCCTGGTCCATGCACCGCCAGCACCTGTCCCCTGCTTACACCACCCGCTGGGGGGAACTGCTGCAGGTGTATTGATCAGGGGGTAGCGGGGGTGAGCGACAACATTAATCCCAGGGATTTTCTGAGCCACCTCCAAGAGTTTGTAAAAAATTGTCATGGATTACATTTTGTCACAGTAATGTTTTACAGATTCTGTTCAGAACAGCCAGAACGGCGACAGCCACACAGGAGATAAATACCGTTGATTTACAATTCAGTTACCGATAGCAAACACTTACGACTACCACTCCGTTAACATGAAATACCTGTAAACCTACACTTATGAGTGCAACTGCTAATTGACGTAGGCAGGGCGCACTGCTTGGATTGCTGCTATAAGCACCGTTGTGTGTGTGTATTTTATGCTTGCTCTCAACCCGGAATGGGGACAAGTGCTGAGCCCAAGGACAGCAAAGAGTACTCAGAATGACAGAGCGGCGTAAGCAGTTAACTCCGGGAAACCGCCCCCGGCTTCGTATTATGGTGCTCACTGGCGGGCTGTTTCTGGTTGCCATAGCCACTGCCGTGTTCAGCATCACCACCGTACAAATCCAGTCAGCCACTACCGCCTATGCCGGCGGCGAGAGCGCCTGGTCCCGTGGTCAGGTAGCCACCGTGCATTACCTGAATGTCTATGCGGAAACCGGCGATACCGCGGCCCTGGAACGGGCCAGACAATGGCTGGCACTGCCTCTGGGGGACCGTCGCGCCCGTGAGGCCATGGAGACAGCCCCCATCGATTACCCCACGGCACAGGAGGGGCTGCTGGCGGGGGCCAACCACCCGGACGATATACCCCGCATGATCTGGTTGTACCGGTACTTCTCCCATGCGCCGTATTTCCGCGAAGCGGTCCGGGTATGGCAGGAAAGCGACCCGTATCTGGATAAGCTGGTAAGTATTGCCGACCTGCTTGAAAGCACCTGGGCCAGCAACAGTCCGGCCTCCGCAGAGGCCCGCCGGCAACTTCGGCAACAGCTGAATGAAGTGGACCAGACCCTGAGTGTGATGGCCAATGAATTTCGTGAAGCCACCGGGGCCGCAGCACGGTGGCTCAGCCAGCTACTGTCCATTGTCAGTGTGGTGTTTCTGTTTACCCTGGGCCTGTTTACCGCTCTGCTGGTATGGCGCCTGACCCGGGTGATCACCGAATCGGAAGAAAACTTCCGTACCGTGTTTCAGCAGACCGCCATGGGCATGGCCCAACTGGACCAGCAGAGCCGACTGCTGGATGTGAACCAGGCCCTGTGTGAACTGCTGAAACAGCCCCGGGAAAAACTGCTGAAGCTCAGCTACCGGGATCTGGTGATTGCAGAAGACTGGGAGATCGGCCTGGAGGAGCGGGAGCGCATGCTGCAGGGTGAGCAGGACAGTTACAGCGTGGAACAGCGCCTGCGCCGGGGTGACGGTAAAACCGTCTGGGCCCGCATGACCCTGTCGCGCATTGTCCGCACCAACGATCGCCGCCTGCGCTACGTACTGGCCCTGGAAGATGTGTCGGAGTCCCGCCGGTTATCGGTGAAACTCAATTACCAGGCCACCCATGACGAACTCACCGGTCTGCTTAACCGCCGTGCCTTTGGCCGCCACCTGGCAGAATTCCTGCGCCGTGCCCGCAACGACGACTCTGAACATGTCCTGTGCTTTATTGATCTGGACCAGTTCAAGATTGTTAACGACACTGCGGGTCACCAGGCCGGTGACCAGTTGCTGCGGCAAATTGCCAAACTGTTACAGGCCAATATCCGCGACCGGGATCTGCTGGCCCGGCTGGGGGGGGATGAGTTCGCCATCATCCTGGAAAACTGCAAGCTGGAGACAGCACAGGAACTGGCGGAGAAACTGCGTGGGTTGCTGGAGGGGCTACACTTTAGCTGGAACGAACTGCGCTTCCAGATCGGCTGCAGCATTGGCGTGTCACCGATTCTTTCCAGCAGCGCCGATACCTCTTCATTGCTGCGTTCCGCGGATATGGCCTGTTATATGGCCAAGGAAAGCGGCCGTAACCGGGTGTATACCCTGCAGGAAAACGACCAGGACCTGGCCCAGCAGCGGGGCGAAATGCAGTGGCTGGGGCGGATTCGCTCAGCCCTGGATGAAAACCGGCTGTTTCTCGATGCCCAGCGCTTTGAGTGTTTCCGGGACCCCCACAACCTGCGCTATGAAGTGCTGGTGCGACTGATCAACGAAGAAGGTGCCGTAGTGGCACCAGGAGCCTTCTTACCGGCTTCGGAACGTTTTGGCGTGATTCACCAGATCGACCGCTGGGTAATCGCCACCGTGTGCCGCAAACTCGCCAGCCACCCGGAACATCTGGCAGTCCTGGACGCCTGTCATATCAACCTGTCTGCCCGTTCCTTTGAACAGCCGGACTTTGCCGATTATGTGCTTGGCACCATGAAGCAACATGGCATTCCACCCAGCAAACTGTGCTTTGAGATCACTGAAACCGCCGCCATCCGTAACCTGGTGGATATCACCGGCTTTATGGACCGGCTGAGCGAGGAAGGCTGCACTTTTGCATTGGATGACTTTGGTGCCGGCTTCTCGTCGTTTGGTTATTTGCGCAACCTGCAGGTGCACTGCCTGAAGATCGACGGGGTCTTTGTGCGGGATATTGTCACCGACGAAACCGACCTGGCCATGGTGCGGGCCATCAATGAGATTGGCCAGACCCTGGGCAAAACCATTATTGCGGAATTCGTGGAGTCTTCAGAGGCGGCGGAGCAACTGCGGGCCATGGGGGTTCATTATGCCCAGGGTAACTATATTCATTACCCCTGCCGCTTCACGGAGATACTCACCGACCCCACCATCAATCAGAGCCGGCTCTACTGAGACGCTGCCCGCCCCTGCAGTGAGCGGCGCACCCAGCCGGTGACCAGCCCCCGCTGGGGGGCAAACAGGAACGCCAGGGCAAAGAAACTGGTTACCACCAGCACCATGGTGCCCCCGGAGGCCACGTTCAGGTGGAAAGACAGATACAGCCCCAGCACCGCAGACACCATACCAATCAGGGTGGCCAGAGCCATCATCGCCGGCAGGCTGTTCACCAGCAGATAGGCGGTAGCGCCGGGGGTAATCAGCATAGCCACCACCAGAATAATGCCCACGGTTTCCAGGCTGGCAACAATGGTTACCGTCAGCAGCAACATCAGGCCGTAATGAATAAGCCCGGTGTTAAGGCCCAGGGAGCGGGCCTGCACCGGGTCAAACACATAAATCAGCAGCTCTTTGTAAAACAGCACCACCAGCAGCACTGCCACCAGCGCCACCGCCAGGGTCAGCATCAGGGCCGGATAGCGAACCCCCAGCACATTACCGAACAGGATGTGCATCAGGTGGGTGGAGGTGGCGATCTGGCTGATAATCACAATACCCAGGGCAAAAGCGGCGGTAAACATCAGCCCCATGGCCGCATCTGGCTTGATGCGGGAATGGCGCTCAATGGCACCAATCCCCAGAGAGGTCAGGGCACCGGTAATAAAGGCACCGATAAAAAACGGCCAGCCCAGCAGGTAGGCAATGGCCACCCCCGGCAGCACCGCGTGGGAAATGGCATCCCCCAGCAATGACCAGCGTTTGAGAATGACATAGCTGGAGAGCATGCCACAGAGCCCCCCCACCACAATGGCGGTGAGCAGGGCCCGCTGCATAAAGGCATACTGAAAAGGACCCGCTACCGACTCCGGCAGCAGGTTTACCACCAGCATCATCAGGCTGATCAGCCCATCAATGGCGAGCATTCCCAGATCGTACAGGCTGTCCATCATGGGTTCCCTGCCCTGACGGTGCCGGAAATGCTGCTGTCCCGGCTCATGGCCCGTTCACCAATCCAGTTTACGGTGGCTACCCGGGAGAGCATGTCATCGGTGAGCATGTCACCCGGGGGGCCCTCACCCACCACCTTGCGGTTGATCAGCACCACATGGTCGGCGTCCCGGCGGGCGCTGATAATATCGTGGGTCACCATGACCACGGTGCGGCCCTGATCCCGGGCCTGGCGTAACACCGACATAATCAGGTTTTCACTCACCTGGTCGACCCCCACCAGGGGTTCATCCAGCAATAACAGGCGGGCATCCTGGGCCAGGGCCCGGGCCAGCAATACCCGTTTGCGCTGACCCCCGGAGAGGGTATCAATGGCACTGTGGCGCAAGTCCATCAGCCCGGTATCCTCCAGAGCCTTTCTGGCTGCCTGGCGGTGCACGGCGGGGGTCAGGGACAGGGGCAGAAAACGCCGCCAGCCCCCCTCCTGGCGAATGCGCCCGTAACGACCAGACAGCACCACATCCCATACCGACAGGGGAAAGTCCCAGTCAATCTGTTCCTGCTGGGGCATATAGGCAATCAGGCTTTCTTTACGCTGGGCTTCGGCAGTACGTCCCAGAACCGTCACTGAGCCGGTGGAGGGGGTCAGGCTGCCCGCCAGGACCCGCAGCAAGGTGGATTTACCGGCGCCGTTGGGGCCCACCAGGGTAATCAGCCGGTTCGCCGGCAGATTCAGGTTCAGACCCGAAAGCACCGGCTTGCTGTCGTAGGCAATACTCAGGTCGGTGACGATCACCGCCGCATCAGTCATTCCCCAGGGCCTTCCGCAGTAGTGCGGCGTTGTGTTGCATCATATGGATATAGGTACTGGCGCCACTGTTGCCGTCACCCAGGGAGTCTACATAGAGGGGCCCGGCATAGGGGGTATTGGTGTCCTGGGACACCCCTTCCACATAACGGCTGGAAATGGTGCTTTCCCAGAAAATCGCTTTCGGTTTGCGCTGCTCAATAATATCAATGATGCGCATCAGCTGAGAGGAAGTGCCTTCCGTTTCGCTGTTGGTACCCCAGATACCGTCATGGTGAAAATCATAGGCATTGGCAAAGTAGAGGAAGGCCGCTTCACTGGTAATCAGTATCCGGTGGTCTGAATCGATCGCCTCCAGCTGCTGCTGCAATTGTTCATGCAACTCTGCCAGTTGCTCCCGGTATCGGGCTGCGTTGCGCTGGTATTGCTCAGCATGGTCCGGGGCAATCTCCACCAGCGCCTCTTCAATGACGGTGACATAGGCTTTGGCCGCACGGGGGTCCATCCACAGGTGGGGATCAGGGTCGCCGCCGTACTCACCGGTAACGATGGGCTGGGTGGGGTAACCGCTTTCCCGGGCCAGTGAGATAACCGGCACCCCTTTGGCAGTAGCCCGCAGCTGCCCCATCCACTGCTCCAGATTATAACCGTTGTAGAGCACCAGATCCGCCTGCTCCAGATTAACGAAATCCCGGGGCCGCAACTCGTACTCGTGCACTTCTGCCCCCACGGGAGCCAATACCTTCACCTCCCCCCGGTCACCCACCACCTGACGGGTAAAATCCCCCAGAATGCTGAAAGTGGTCACCACTACCGGACCTCTATCGGCCTGAACCGGCGTCGCCGGTAACAACAGAAACAACAGCAGTAATGGGAAAAATGCGCGCACAGAGTGATCTCCTTGTAGGTTTCAAGCGATGGCGAATCATGGCCAGCCAGTTAGTTGCGGACAGTGTAACACTCCGGGGCCTCTTTCCGGAGTCGGGCCAGTAACAGAAAACCCTTGGGGGCATTTTAAATTCAACATTGTTTGTCGCTTTAAATATTACGCGGTGGAAAGCCGTCGGATTACTCCTGCCAGTAACAAAATCGCAGCCACAAAAGTGTGCAACTACAAAAGTTTCATAAAAACACATTCTTCACAGTCTGTTTTCTGATCAATGGCGTAATTTCCTCTGAACAACTTGTAATGCAAAACCTGACTGCCAGGTTCCTGGCGTCAACGGCTCAACAACAATCTGTACAAGGAATACTCTTTATGCTGGATATGGGAACCCTGTCGGTAGGGCAATATAACTTTGTCGGCAACGCTTTTTCTTTCGGTCTCGCTGTGATGGCAGCAACGACCATCTTCCTCTGGCTGATGCGTAATGAGGTGGCCCCGGCTTACCGTATGGCCATAACCATTACCGGCCTGGTTACTGCTGTAGCGGCTTACCACTACCTGCAAATCATGATGTCCTGGAATGCAGCGGTGGATATTTCCTCAGGGGCTGTGGTCAGTACTGGCGAACCGTTTAACCAGGCCTATCGCTATGTGGATTGGCTGCTGACGGTTCCGCTGCTGTTGGTTGAACTGATCCTGGTCATGAAACTGACCCAGTCCGAAACCTGGCGCAAGTCACTGACCCTGGGTGGTGCTGCAGCACTGATGATCATCCTGGGCTACCCGGGTGAAGTGGCTGAATCTCTGGGCCCACGGTTCATCTTCTGGATCCTGTCCATGATCCCGTTCCTGTACATCCTCTACCAGCTGGTGATCGGTCTTAAAGACTCCATTTCCAAGCAGCCGGAAAATGTGCAGCAACTGATCAAAGTCGCCATCTATCTGGTGGTTGCCTCCTGGGCCTTCTACCCCATCGTTTACCTGTTCCCGGCCATTGGCCTGACCGGTGGCGCTGCGGTCACTGCCGTGGAAGTGGGTTACACCGTGGCTGATATTGTTGCCAAGGCGGTCTTCGGCCTGTTGATCTTCATGATCGCAGTACGCAAGTCCGAGCACGAAACCGGCAAAGCCAGCACCGCCGCCAAGAAAAGCTAAACGGCGTTGATGTCCGGCGGTGGGGCCCTGTGCCCTGCCGCCGTTTCTTTCGCTGCTGGATGGAATGGACATTATGGCTGCCGTACAAATAACAAACCGAACATCGGAAACTGCCAGCACCACCCCCCTATTTACCAACGCAGTGCGGCCTCAGCCGTTACTGCCGAGGGGTGACCGCAGACCGGACCCAGGTCCGGTTTCGGCGTCACCCCTGAGCCCAAAGCTGGCTCAGGAACTGGATCAGGTCAAAGACCTGATGATTCACAGCCTGGGTCAGGCCCATGAGTTACCGGCAACCCAGGCCAGCCGTTATCAGATCGATACCGGCGGCGGCTTGCTACGGGCCCGCCTGGCCCTGATCAGCGGTGATCACTTTGGCGCATCGGCGGATTATCGTATTGCCTCAGCCGCGGCCTGCGAGCTGATGCACAACGCCTCTCTGGTGCATGATGACCTGTGTGATGGGGACATCCTGCGCCGGGGCAAGGCCACGGTGTGGCACCACTTTAACCGCCAGGTGGCCCTGTGCGCCGGGGATTTACTCATGTGTGCCGCTTTTATGGCCACTACCGAGGTGGCCAGCCCGCGCCACTCCCAGCAATTGAGTCGCTGCCTGGCCAGACATACCCGCACGGTAATCACCGGGCAAAGCCTGGAGGTGGCCCCAGAGCCGGCTACCCGGCCCAGCCTGGGGAGTTATCTCAAGGCAACCCGGGCCAAGACGGCACCGTTTATCCTGTTGCCCCTTGAAGCGGGGGCACTGGGTGGCGATGCCACACCGGGGCAACTCAGCGGTCTTACCCGAGCAGCGGATGCCATTGGTCTGGCCTATCAGGTGGTGGATGATCTGGATGATCTGGCTGAAGGCAACGGGGAGTTCCACCCCTACCACGCCTGGCTTCATCACCAGCCACCGGCAGACTCGTCAGCATCCGGGTCCCTGGTATCTGATCACCTGCAATCTGCCACCCTGCACCGGGCAACCCGCCATGCCCTGGCGGCGCTGGGCCGTGCACAGCAACAATTGACAGCACTGTCACCGCTGCTCTACCAGGCACTGAAACCCACTATTCAGGGTCTGCAGCAACGGGCCAACCACCATTTGGAGGCACTGCCCTATGTCCTCAGCATCCGCTTCTGACCCCAGCTCACTCCCCTCCTCAGTGGCCGCCCTGGTGGTGGGGGCAGGGTTTGGCGGGTTGGCCGTGGCACTTCGCCTGCTGGCCCGGGGCCATCAGGTGGATTTACTGGAAAAGCACCCGGATCTGGGGGGGCGCGCCCGTACCCTGACCCTGGATGGGGTTTCATTTGATGCCGGTCCCACTGTGATTACCGCCCCTTTTCTGTTTGCAGAGCTGTTTGCCGCTTTCGGTGAAACCCTGTCTGACCATGTGACACTGTTACCCGTAGACCCCTTTTACCGTATGGAATTTGCCGACGGCAGCCACTTTGATTACCGGGCTACCCTGGAGGGAACACTGGAGGAAGTGGAGCGCCTGTCCCCCGGCGCCAGTGCTGGGTATCACGCATTCCTGGCGGCTTCACAGGCCATGTATCAGCGGGGATTTGTGGAGCTGGGCCGGAAACCCTTTACCCGCATCAGGGATATGCTGGAAGTGATTCCTGACCTGGTGCGGCTGCGGGCCGATCGCAGCATTTATCAGTTTGTCTCCAGTTTTTTTGCGGATGAGCGCCTGCGCCGTGCGTTCTCGGTACCGTCTCTGCTGGTGGGGGGCAACCCGTTTCGTACCTCTTCCCTGTATGCCCTGATCCACGCCCTGGAGCGCAAGGACGGGGTCTGGTATGTGCAAGGTGGCACCGGGGCCCTGATCAAGGCCATGGCAGAACTGTTTGTGCGCCATGGCGGCCGGCTGCACTGCAATCAATCTGTCGCCCGGCTGGCCATGAAAGGCCACCAGGTGGTGGGGGCCCACTGTGAGTCCGGGGATTATTTCCCCGCGGATCTGGTGGTGAGCAACGCCGACCCCCTCTATGTTTACCAGCAATGGATAGAACGCAGCCTGGCGGAGAAAGCCGCTGACCTGCACCGGGAACGGTTAAAGCAGTCCATGGGGCTGTTTGTACTGTACTTCACCACCGAGCGCAGTTACCCGGAACTGGAGCACCACACCATTATTTTCGGTGAGACTTTCCGGGAAATCCTCACCCAGATCTTCGATCACCATCAGGTGCCCGACGACCTGAGCCTTTACCTGCACCGCCCCGGCGCCACTGACCCTGCCATGGCAGCACCAGGCCGTGATGCCTTCTATGTGCTGGCCCCGGTTCCCAACCTGCAGGGCAACCAGGACTGGGAGACCCTGGCGCCGGTGCTGCAGGAGCAGGTAATCAGCACCCTGGAGCAACGGGTAATGCCGGACCTGCGGCAGCAGTTACGAGCCACCCACTGCCTGTCACCGGTGTACTTTCATGAGCAACTCAACAGCCCCTTTGGCAGTGGCTTCTCCATTGCCCCGGTACTGACCCAGTCCGCCGGGCTGCGCTTTCACAACCGCTCACCCCGTTACCCCAATCTGTACTTTGTGGGGGCCGGCACTCACCCCGGTGCCGGTGTGCCCGGGGTCGTCTCTTCTGCAGCGGTGGTTGAACACCTGGTGGCAGAAGACTTCCCTGGCCCGGCCATTGTGCCGCTACCAGCAGAGGCCAGGTTGCCATGACCGCCGCTCAGTCTGACACCCGTTCTGAGCACCGGTCAGAGGCCCAAATGCCCACACTGGCACAGGCTCAGTCCCAGCTGCGCCGCCATGGCCGCAGTTTTTACTGGGCCGGGCATTTTCTGCCCCGTCACAGCCGGTATCAGGCCACCCGCCTGTACAACTTGTGCCGGCAGATAGATGATCTGGCGGATAATGCCAGCACACCCCAGGAACAAACCCGTGCAGGCAAGCAGTTGCTGGCCCTGCAACAGGCCATCATCCACTCCGCCCCCGCCCAGTCCCCCCTGGCTGCCCAGGCGCTGGATCTGTGTCAACACCAACCGTTATTCCGCCAGGCACTGATCGATCTGCTGGCCGCCGTTCAAGGGGACTTGCAACCGGTTCAGATGGACCACTGGCCAGGGCTGCTGGGCTATTGCTATGGAGTTGCCGGTACCGTGGGGGTCATGATGGCGCAACTCCTGGAGGTAGAACAGCAGCCATTGGCACTGCCCCATGCCATTGATTTGGGTATCGCCATGCAACTGACCAACATGGCCCGTGATGTACTGGAAGATGCTCATATGGGTCGGGTTTACCTGCCTGCCGATGGTGCCGCTGGCAGGCTCTCGGCCCATGCTCTGGCCAGGGGCGATACCCAGAGCCGTAGGCAGGCCTGGCAAGGGGTACTGGAGTTGCTGGAGCGGGCTGACCATTACTACCGCAGCGGCTGGCAGGGGCTGGGGTTTATTCCGGCCCGGCCCCGGCTGGCCATCGCTATTGCTGCCCGGGTGTACCAGGATATCGGCCCGGTGATACGCCGCCAGGGCCCTACCGGCTACTGGCAGGGACGGGCCCGGGTGAGTGGCCCACGCAAACTGCTGTTAACCCTGGCCAGCCTATGGCAAGTTCCTGACCACACGGGTTATGTGCAACATGACGGGCAACTGCATCAGGACTTTATCAGCTGCCTGAACCCTCGCCCCGAGCCCTGGTATCCAGAGGATGTGCACCCGTGAAGCAGCCGGCCCCAGACTATGATTTGGTCATTGCCGGTGCTGGGCTGACCGGGCTCAGCCTCGCCTGCTGGCTACTGGACCTGGCTACCCAGCGCCGCCAGCCCCTGCCGCGAATACTGATGCTGGAACCCCGCAGCCACTACAGCAACGACCGCACCTGGTGTTTCTGGGACCGTCAGCCGCAGCCGTTTCGCCACTGTATCCGTCAGCGCTGGCCCCGCTGGGCGGTGCAGCAGGGGCAGCAGCGCCAGCAACAGCAGGGGGATCATGCCCCTTATGCCATGCTGCCTGCCGAGGATCTTTACCGGGAAGCCCTGGCACGCATTAACCGGGAACCGGCCATTACCCTCAAGCAGGGAGTGACTGTGCAGCAGTTGCTGGAACAGCCGCAACAGGTTCAGGTGGTGACCAGTGATGGGCACTTCAGTAGCCATGCGGTTATCGACACCCGCCCACCGGCCCGTGAGGCAATGGCTGAAGAACAGGGGTTATGGCAGGTCTTTACCGGGCTGGAGCTGGCCTTGCCAGACCATGGATTTGAGGCGGACTGTGCCCTGCTGATGGATTTCCAACCGGGTGTGGGGGATACCCGGTTTGTCTATGTTCTGCCCCTGGGACCAGACCATCTGCTGGTGGAATGGACCGCCTTTCAACCCCACCTAAGTGCCCCTGCCCTAAGTGCCGACTTTGATCACTGGCTGAACATCCACCTGGGAACAGGTTACCGTGTTCTACGCCAGGAACAGGGCGCCTTGCCCATGATGCCCCTGCGCCCCCGCTCAGCTACTGCACCGGTCTCACGGCGTATTGTTACCGCCGGCACTGCGGCCGGCTGGCTGCGCCCTGCCACCGGCTACCTGTTTGCCACTTGCCAGCGGGGTGCCAGGGCTTTGGCGGAACAGGTGCTGGACGCTCACCGCAGCGGGGTTTGGGAGTTGCCGGGCTGGCAGCCCCGCAGTGCCCTGCTGAACTGGATGGACCGGGTCTTTCTGCGCGCCTTGCAGCGTCACCCGGAGCAGGCACCGCAATGGTTTCTGAGGCTCTTCGGCGGCACATCACCGGAGCGCCTGAGCCGCTTTCTCAGTGATCAACCAGGCCTGCTGGATATCCTCGCCATTATGACTGCGCTACCCCCCTGGCCCTTCCTGCAGTCGGCCCTGTCACGCCCCCACCCCAGACTGCCCGCCACCGGGAGCCCGAAACCATGAATCCCGCAGGGCACCAGACCCTGGTCATTGCCTTCGCGGTGGCTGCCACGGTCGTGGCCCTGCTGCTTCCAGAGCTGTCTATTGCCACTCAGTTCTGGGTCATTCTGGTACCCGTGGCGCTGTTTGGCTTATCCCATGGCGGTGCAGATCCGCTGATTCTGAAAACCCTGACCCGGGTGCAGAAAGGGCCCCGACTATGGCTGGCCATGGGCCTATACAGTGGCCTGGCGGTGGCATTTATCCTCTTGATCTGGTGGTCACCGGTGCTGGCCCTGGGCTGCTTTCTACTGCTGTCCCTGTGGCATTTTGGCCGTACCGATGTGACGGCATTTAGCGGTGAAGAACAGGCCGGACCGGCACCGGCCCAATGGGGGCGAGTCTGGCTGGCGGGAGGGCTGCCCATTATCGGTCCGGTAACGGGGCACCCACAACAAACCGGTGAGCTGTTTGCCTGGCTACTGGGGATGGAACCCGTGCCGGTGATTGCTTTCACCCTGACCTTGGGGCCCTGGCTGGCGGGCTTGTGGTTAGTGGGGTTTGTCGGGTTGCTGGCAGGTTACCGCCGAAGGCTGGGCTGGCCGGTGTATCTGGAGTTGCTCAGCCTGGCTGCGGCCATGGTGCTATTGCCGCCATTGCTGGCATTTACCTTCTATTTCTGTGGTGTACACAGTGTGCGGCACTTTATGGCGGTGGCCAGACATACACCCCGGGAAGACCATGCCGGCACCCTGGGGTTTCTGGCCCGGCAGGCGGCCCCGGCTACTTTGGCCGCCATCATCATGGCAGCCATGGCCTGGGGATTGATCGTGACCCTGGCGCCGGCAACCGACCTGATGGTGGAGGCGGTACGCATTCTGTTCTGGGGCCTGGCTGCCCTGACTGTGCCCCATGTGCTGGCGGTGGAGTGGTGGTGGTCCAGGGGAACTACAAAAGCCTGATTGCTTTAAGGGTAGATCAGGGTCATTTGCTGGAATTTGTTGTGGTTCTTCCAGGCTGATGTCAGATATGGGCGATGCCTGGAAGGATTGGCGGGGCTGGGAATTGATCGCGGCTATAGCCGCTCCCACAGGGTGTAGGAGTGGATGTGAAACTGTGACAGCGGCCATGGCCGCGATAAGGTTTGCAGTAATATCCGGCGTCTCAAATACCGCGACTCATTTCCTTTAACTGTACTCCCTTAATACGCCACTCCTGATCTTCCTCCACCAGGGTGTAATGCCCTTGCCAGTATCGCCCTTCGGGGCCCCGCAGGGTGATTTGCTGCACTACAAAACCGTTATGGGGCACCGGTTTTTTAAAATCCACATAACCCGCCCGGTATACCGCCGGATAATCCTCTGCAACGATGGTGATAAAATTTTCCGCGGTCACAAACAGTGACTGGATTTCACGACTGGCGTAACTGAAGGCTTTCTCCGCATCATCTTCAGCAAACGCGGCAATCTGTGACTTAATTACCGTCTTTACCGCTGTCTGATAATCCTCTGCCTGCACAGACAAGGGAAGCAGTAACAGCAACCCTAAAACCCACTTGTTACCCATAATCTTTCTCCGTTGCATTGGCAGAATATACGTTTCTCCAACAACAACGGATGCCGGTAAGCCTGACCATTCCCGGTTCAATAAAGCGGGTCACCCGGGGCCACTGGCCAGTCTGCCGCATCCACCGTATGCAGGCCCACGGGCTGGGCGGCATTGCCCTGCCATCGCTCCACAAAATCCCCCCGGGGGTCATAGGTTTTTCCCTGTTTTTCCAGATTGAACTGGCGCAGCCCCCGGGGGTCGGCACCCACCCCTGCCAGGTATTGCCAGTTGCCATAGTTACTGGCCGGGTCGTAATCCACCAGTTGCTCTTCAAACCAGGCAGCGCCGTAGCGCCAGTCCAGCCCCAGTTCATGGACAAAACAGCTGGCCACCAGTTGCCGGCCACGGTTCGACATATAGCCGGTTTCCCGCAACTGGTTCATGCAGGCATTCACAATCGGGTACTGGGTTGTGCCCTCGCACCAGGCCCGGAAACGGTGGGGGTAGAAAGACACGGCCCGGGCACGGTTACTGACACCGTCACGGCTGAACAGCCGGTCACCCAGGAACTGGCCGTTCCAGTGAAAGAATTCCCGCCACAACAGTTCAAAGTAGAGCCAGTAGGTGGAGTCGTTTCGCTGCACTTGCCGTTCGTAATCAGCAATCCGTGCTGCGGCCCTGCGCACCGACAGACTGCCGTTGGCCAGCCAGGGGGAGAAACGGCTGGAGGCTGACCAGTCATCCAGTGCGTTACGGGTCTCTTTATAGGTGGCGATACCCTGGGTGGTAAACAGGAAATCTTCCAGTTGGGCCAGTGCTGCCTGTTCACCCCCCTGGTGCGGATCATTTTCCACCATGACCGGCTGCGGACAGCGCCCACGGTCATCCTCTGGCAGGCCTGGGGCCGGTGGCAGGGAACGGGGAGGGTCCACCGGTGGCCGTGGTGGCAGTAACGGCCGCTCCACTTTTTTACGGAACTGGGAAAAAGTCTCAGGCATGTCTTCCAGGGCAAAAGGCAGGTCCAGCTCCCGAAACAGGCCCTGGGTTTCCACCTGGGCCGCCTGCACCTTGGGCAGTGCCGCCACGATCTGCTGCCACTGGGCAGCCTCATCACTGCCCACCAGCCGGCTGCGCATCAGTACCGACACGCCGTGGCGCTGGCACAGGGCCGGGATCACCTCTACCGGGTTGCCCCAGGCAATATGCAGCCGTTGCCCCAGGGTTTTGAGCTCAGCTTCCAGAGCCATCAGGCTCTGCCACAGGAAGCGCCAGCGGTGCTCCCCCATTGGCCGGCTTTGGAAGCGCCCGGGGCGGAACCAGTCCGGGTCCACCACATAGGTGCACAGCAGCATGTCACTGTCTGCCGCCAGTTTCAGGGCCGGGTTATCGTGTACCCGCAAGTCGCGAGTGAACCAGAGCAGGGAGGGCATGAATGTCTCCGCCAGATAGAGGAATCAGACAACCGGGCGATATGCCGGGTTTCATGGACAACAATGCCAATAGATACGCGGGTGGGGAGCGGTAAGACCAGTTTCAGGAGGACTGAAACAACACAGGCCTGCCCCGAAGGGCAAGCCTGTGGATACAGTCCCGGGAGACCGGGGCTGATGTGGCAGCGCAAGTTAGCCTTTGGCGGCCTGGAAGCGGCTTTCCACCTCGTCCCAGTTCACCACGTTATAGAACGCAGCAATATAATCAGGACGCTTGTTCTGGTACTTCAGGTAGTAAGCGTGCTCCCACACGTCCAGACCCAGCACCGGGGTGTTGCCGTGCATCAGGGGGCTGTCCTGGTTGAGGGTGTTTTCCACCACCAGCTTGCCCTGGGGCGTAACACTCAGCCAGGCCCAGCCGCTGCCGAAACGGGTCAGGCCCGCTTTGGTGAAGGCATCTTTAAAGGCGTCAAAGCCACCCAGATCGCTATCGATGGCCTTGGCCACGTCACCCTTGGGGTTGCCGCCGCCGTTGGGGGACATCATCTGCCAGAACATGGAGTGGTTGGCATGGCCGCCACCGTTGTTGGTAACGCCCTGGCGCTTGTCTTCAGGCACTTTATCCAGATTGGCAACCAGTTCAAACACCGACAGGTCTTCCAGACCGGTGCCTTCCAGCAGGCCGTTCAGGTTGTTGATGTAAGTCTGGTGATGCTTGCTGTGATGGATCTCCATGGTGGCCGCGTCAATATGCGGTTCCAGGGCATCATAGGCATAGGGTAATTCAGGCAGTGTATGTGGCATGGTTGTTTCTCCATTGATGAATCAAATGTGGCAACTGCTTATCAGAGCCTGACAGGATGCCAGAGCCACGGGTTTTTGGCCAATAAAAGCCAACCATGGCGCCTATTTACCCAGGCTTTAACCGGATTTCAAGGGGCTTTTTTACCCCTGTTCTGGCCAATAACTGCTACTCTCAGGCGGACCCGTCAAAGAACAAGAATGCATGGCCCCAGGTTTCACCGGGTCACCCTGGGGGCACGTTAAAGGACAGTCCGGTAATGGCCAGCAATCTGCTACTGATTTACGGCGCCCTCTATGCCTTGCTGCTGATCGCCCTGGCCTGGCTGGCGGAACAGTCTGGCCGCTGGCCCCATAAGGGCCAGGCCATGCTATATGGTTTGTCACTGGGGGTGTACTGCAGTTCCTGGACCTTTCTCGGGGCCGTGGGTAATGCCGACAGTGGGGGCTGGAGTTACCTGCCCATTTACCTGGGGCCGATTCTGCTGTTTCTGTTTGGCTGGCCATTTATCCGCCGCCTGTTGCTGGCCGGCAGTCGTAACCGGGTCACCTCCATTGCTGACTTTATCGGCTCCCGCTTCGGCAAGGATCAGCGCCTGGCCGCCACCGTGACCCTGGTGGCAGTCATCGCCACCCTGCCCTATATCGCCCTGCAGTTGCGGGGCATTGCCCTGGCCTGGAGTTCCGCCACTGCCACCCAGTGGGATGCGGACTTTGCCGTGGGCACCAATGCCAGCTTTTTTGCCGCCCTGTTCCTGGCCTGGTTCGCCATTACCTTCGGCACCCGTATCATCGACGGCAGCAACCGTCACCGGGGGCTGCTGACGGTGGTGGCCATTGAATCCGTGGTCAAGCTGTTCGCCTTTCTCGCCCTGGGCCTGTTTGCCACCTGGTACCTGTTCGACAGTCCCGAGCCCCTGACCAGGGAAGCCTCTGCTTTTAGCTGGCAGTCACTGGGGCAGATGGGGTTTTACAGCCAGATTCTGATCAGCGCCATGGCCATTGTCTGCCTGCCCCGGCAGTTCCACGTAATGGTGGTGGAATACCACGACGAGAACGCCGCCCGCTGGGCTCGCTGGCTGTTCCCTCTGTACCTGGCACTGTTCGCCATTGCGGTCATCCCCCTGGTGGAAGCCGGGCGCATGGCCCTGGGCAACATGGGCATTCCCAGCGACAGTTATGTGTTGGCCCTGCCCGCGGTGGCGGGCCAGTCCTGGCTGACCCTGGTGGCTTTTGTCGGCGCCCTGTCCGCCGCCACGGCCATGGTGCTGGTGGCCACCATTGCCCTGTCACTGATGATCTCCAATGAGCTGATTCTTCCCCTGTACCTGCGCCTGCGTAACCGCGCCCGCAACCCCCGGGGGGACCTGGGTAATGTGCTGCGACTGGTACGCCGTGGCGCCATTATTGCCATCCTGATCATGGGCTGGATGCTGGAGCAATCCACCCGTTTTACCGATGGGTTGTCCTATATGGGGCTGCTGGCGTTTACCTCCAGCGCCCAGCTGATGCCTGCCATTGTCAGCGGTCTGTATTGGTCCGGGGCACACCGCCATGGGGTGCTGGTGGGGCTGCTGGCGGGCACCGGCCTGTGGTTTTACTGTCTGCTGTTCCCGGTCATGGCGGCACCGGATCACCCGTTACTGGTCCAGGGCCCCTGGGGGCTGAGCTGGCTGGCACCGGAAAACCTGTTCCATAGCGGTGCCCTCATGGACCCCCTGACCCATGGCATTTTCTGGAGTCTGCTGGCAAATGTGCTGTGCCTGGTGCTGATTTCCCGGCGCAGCCGCCTGGGCTATCTGGACCGGCGCCAGGCCAGGGCCTTTATGGAATTGTCCCCGGAAAACACGGATACCAGCCAGGATTTCCAGCTGACCAATATTGACATGCAACAACTCCACGCCCTGATCCGCCCGCTGCTGGGTGATGAGCAGGCAGAACTGCTGTGGAAAGAGCTGGAGCAGCGCCAGGAGCATCGCATTCTGCCCCAGGACCGGGCACCCCGCTACGTGGTGCAGACGGTGGAGAGCCGCCTGGCTTCCATTATCGGGGCCACCTCTGCCCACCGGGCGATTACCTTGCTGGAGCGCCAGGTGCCGCTGCAGATGGAGGACCTGGCAGACCTGATGGGGGGTACCTCGGAACAGCTGCAGTTCTCCCGCCACCTGCTGCAGACCACCATGGAAAATCTGCCCCAGGGCATCAGTGTGGTAGACCGCCACCTGCGCCTGGTGGCCTGGAACGGCCAGTACGAACGCCTGTTCGATTACCCGGCCCGGTTGTTGTACATCGGCTGTCCCATTGCCCGTATTTATGAGTTCAATGCCGACCGGGGCCTGCTGTCCCAGACCAGTGGCGAGCAGCCCCATGAGGCGGTGGAGCGGCGCCTGCAGATGTTGCGCAGTGGTCAGCCCTATCGCCTGGAAAGGCATCTGCCCGGGGGCGGGGTGATTGAGATCCGTGGCAAACCGATCCCCACCGGGGGCTATATCACCGCCTATAACGATGTCTCTGACTATCACCAGGTGATGTCCCAGCTGGAAGAATCCCGGGCCACCCTGGAGCAGCGGGTGCAGGACCGCACCGCAGCCCTGTCTGAAGCCAACCGTTCACTGCAGGAAGAAAACCGCTTACGGGCCCTGATTGAAAAGGAGCTGCAGGAAGTGCATGCCAGCAAAAGCCGCTTTCTGGCCGGTGCCAGCCACGACCTGCTGCAACCGATCAATGCCGCCCGCCTGCTGTCCTCTGCCCTGACCCGGCAGCAGGGGGATGCGGCCCCGCCGGAGCTGAAACACATCGACAGTGCCCTGGCCAGCGCCGAAACCCTGATCAGCCATTTGCGGGAAATCTCCCGGCTGGATTCCGGCCACCTGGAACCGGACCTGCAGGCCCTGCCCCTGAATGACTTGCTCCAGGAGCTGATTCACGAGTTTCGCATGAGCGCTGAAGCGAAAGGTATCCGGCTGCGCTTTGTGCCCTGTCGCTACTGGATACGCAGCGACCCCCATCTGCTGCGCCGGGTGCTGCAGAATTTCCTCAGCAATGCCCTTAACTACACCCGTACCGGGTCGGTATTGCTGGGCTGCCGCCGCCAGGGTGACCATGTGAGCATTCAGGTATGGGATAGCGGCAGTGGCATCCAGGAGAAAGACCAGCAGCGGATCTTTGTGGAATTTGAACGGTTACACAATAATGGCCACCGGGAAGTGACCGGGCTGGGTCTGGGGTTGCCCATTGCCATGCGCATCGCCCGGTTACTGAAACATGCTCTGGAGTGTCATTCAGTGCCGGGCAAAGGCTCACTGTTTAGTCTTACTGTGCCCATCACCAAGGCGCGACCCAAGATATCCAGCGCACCCGCTGAACTGAACACAGACCCCCAGTTACAGCAGTTAAGCGTGCTCTGCATTGATAATGAACCGCACCTGCTGGCGGGACTGCAGGCGCTGCTGACCCAGTTCGGCTGCCGGGTGACTACCGCCACCACTCTCGGGGAAGCCATGCAGCATTGCCCCCGGCCCCCGGACCTGATCATTGCCGATTATCATCTGGATCACGGGGAGACCGGTCTGGCACTGACCCAGGCCCTGACCCTGCACTGGCAGCAGCCCTGCCGTACCCTGATTATCAGTGCCGATGACAGCGACCCCCTGCGCCAGGCCGTGGCAGATGCTGGTCTGGCGTTCCTGGCCAAACCGGTAGAGGCCGCCAGCCTGCGTCTGAGCCTGCGAAGGCTGTTGCGGCGCCAGGCCTAACCATTACCCGGATCAGGCAGGTCCAGGCTACCCAGCTTGAGCGCTGCCTGGGTGCGGGAATGCACTCCCAGCTTGCGGAACACTTCCGTCACATGGGCCTTCACCGTGGCTTCGGTCACTGTCAGCTCATAGGCAATCTGCTTGTTCAGCAACCCCTGGCTGATCATGGTGGCGACCCGGAACTGCTGTGGGGTCAGCTCCCCCAGGGCCGCTGCAACCCCGGACTCCTCAGCACCAATGGCCGGCCGCGACAGATCCACCCCGGAAGGGAACGACAGATCACCCCGGGCCACCCGCTGTACCGCAGCCCCTATGGCTTCCATGGAAGCACTCTTGGAAATAAAACCGGCAGCCCCATGGTCTGCCGCCCGGCGAATGATGTTGTCCTGCTCATTGGCGGACACCATCAGCACCGGCGTTTGGGCATAGTGGGCGGTGAGAAATAACAGGGCACTGAAACCGTGTGCCCCCGGCATATGCAGGTCCAGCAATACCAGTGCCGGTTGTGGATGCTCCACCAGGCATTGCTGCAACTGCGCAAAACTGGCGGCTTCTACAACATCCGCCCCGGGCATGGCCTGGCGGATAACGTCCTGCAGCGCAGCACGAAACAGCGGGTGGTCGTCGGCAATGATTAATGAAGCCATGGTGTGGTGTTCTTATTGTTGAATGCGACACAACCTTAGACTGAATGCGGGTGCACAGACAATAAAAAAGGCGGGGAAACCCCGCCTTTTTTATGCTTTCAATGAATTAGAGGGGATCAGCCTCAGAAGCCTTCCTGCTCATCTTCCTCTGCGTCGATATCCGCGTCATCGTCATCTTCACCCCACTCATCGTCCTGATCCTGTTCCTGATCCCAGCCTTCCTGCTCTTGCTCACCAGGACGCTGCTCTTGATGCTCCTGCTGCTGTTGCGGATCACCGTAGGCTTCCCCTTCCTGCTGCTGTTGCTGCTGACCCCGGGGGTCCTGCTCACCAGCACCACCGCCGGCCCCTGTGCCTGCAGCACCCCCGAACGCTACCGGGGCGGAAAACAGAAATGCGGTGGCTATCAATCCAATAAAACCTTTAATCATCATATGCTCCTTGATGTCGCTGTACCTGTCGCAAGCAGGTGTAAGATGTAAAGCTCAGTTCCATACTACGCTCTCCACCCTACCCTGCCTTGTACGGCCAGTTACTCTTTATCCATACCACCAGGAAACATTTACAGGCTTTTTTTTTCAGGCCACTGAAGCCTTCTAATTCCATATTTTAACCCATAAAAAAAGGCCGCCCTGGTTAACAGAGCGGCCAAAAGCGGCAAGCTATCTGGCGATAGTTCCTGTCGCCTGAGGAGCGCTGCCGTCTCCGGCAGCCAACGACCTTCAATCCGACTTGTGATCGTCAATCAGGCCTGCCACCACCCGGGGATCTACCCGGGCAGCGGCGATGTTGCTTTTTAACCCGCTGCAGCCTTGTGGCCTTCAATCAGGTCTTCAACCACTGAGGGGTCTGCCAGGGTGGAGGTATCCCCCAGTTGGTCGTATTCGTCTGCCGCGATCTTGCGCAGGATGCGACGCATGATCTTGCCGGAACGGGTCTTGGGCAGGCCATCGGCCCACTGGATATGGTCCGGTGTGGCGATGGGGCCGATTTCCTTGCGCACCCATTTCTTCAGCTCTGCCGCCAGTTCGTCACTGGGGGTAAAGCCGTGGTTCAGGCTGACGTAGACATAAATGCCCTGACCCTTGATCTCATGGGGGCACCCCACCACAGCGGCCTCTGCTACCGCTTCGTGGGCCACCAGGGCGCTCTCCACTTCCGCGGTGCCCATGCGGTGGCCGGAGACGTTCAGCACATCATCCACCCGGCCGGTGATCCAGTAATAGCCGTCTTCGTCACGACGGGCGCCGTCGCCGGTGAAGTAGCAGTTGTCGTAAGTGGAGAAATAGGTTTCCACAAACCGGTCATGGTTGTGCAGGATGGTGCGCATCTGGCCGGGCCAGCTGCCCTTGAGCACCAGGTTGCCGTTAGTGGCACCGGTGAGCTCATTGCCATCCGCATCCACCAGGGCCGGGCGGACACCGAAGAACGGCAAGGTGGCGGAGCCGGGCTTCAGTGGCGTCGCTCCCGGTAACGGGGTAATCAGTGCCGCACCGGTTTCGGTCTGCCACCAGGTGTCCACAATGGGGCACTGGCCGTTACCGAATTTCTGGTGAAACCAGCGCCAGGCCTGGGGCTGAATCGGCTCACCCACGGTGCCCAGCAGCTTCAGGGAACTCAGATCGCAGCCGGCGGTGGCCTTGTCACCTTCCGCCATCAGGGCGCGAATGGCGGTGGGGGCAATGTAGAAGGTGCTGACGTTGAACTTATCAATGATCCGCGCCATGCGGCCCGCATCCGGATAGGTGGGCACGCCTTCGAACATCAAGGTGGTGCCGCCATTGATCAGGGGGGCATAGACCACGTAGGAGTGGCCAGTGATCCAGCCCACATCAGCGCCACACCAGTACACTTCACCGGGGCGGTAATCGAACACGTATTCGTGGGTCATGCCCGCATACAGCAGGTAACCGGCGGTGCTGTGCACCACCCCCTTGGGCTGGCCGGTGGAGCCGGAGGTGTACAGCACAAACAGCGGGTCTTCCGCGTTCACTGCCACCGGTTCGCACTCGGCTGACTGGCTTTTGACCAGTTCATGGTAGTCCTGGTCCACCGGCTGCTTCGGCACGTCAGCACCGGTGTGCTTGAGCATGACTACGTGCTCGATGCGGGTGCTGCGGCACAGGGTCAGGGCCTCGTCCACGTTGCCCTTGAGGGGAATGGTGCGGCCACCGCGACGGCCCTGGTCGGCGGTCAGCACTACCCGGCTGCCGCCATCGTCCATACGCCCTGCCAGGGCCTCCGGGGAGAAGCCGGCAAACACCACACTGTGCACCGCACCCAGGCGGGCACAGGCCAGCATGGCATAGGCCGCTTCCGGCACCATGGGCATGTACAGGGTGACCACGTCGCCTTTCTTAACACCCAGACTTTTCAGGGCGTTGGCCAGGCGGCTGACTTCCTGGTGCAGCTCGCTGTAGCTGATCACCCGGCTGGGCTGACCTTCTTCATCCGGCTCCCAGATAATGGCGGGCTGACCGCCCCGCTCTGCCAGATGGCGGTCGATACAATTGGCGGACGCGTTAAGACTGCCATCTTCAAACCAGCGGATATGCACATCATCACGTTGGAATGAACAATCACTGACCTTGGTAAAGGGGGTGATCCAGTCCAGGCGCTGCCTGCCCTGCTCACCCCAGAACCCGTCCGGGTCATCCAGGGACCGCTGGTACATGGCTTTATAGTCGTCTGCGCTGATCAGTGCATTACGGACAAAGTGCTCCGCGATGGGGTAGACCGTCTCTTCGCTCATGGGAAATCTCCTGTTCCTCAGCCGTGGTGCCGGGCCGTGTCGGTGGCTCAAATCATGGCCATCAGTCTCCACCAGCCCGCAGCAGGGCGCTATTAGACCATGGTCTAACCCCGCCTTAGACCAAAGTCCAATGGTGGTAGAAACCGTTAGGATTAAAGCTAGGGGTCACAGGTGGCTGTTCGCCTGTCATACGCGCACTAACAAAAGCAGGCTTCACCAATAAAAGCTGTTAACGGGGGAAACACCCATGGCATTTAAAACTGAAGACCTTAAAAAGGCCTACTGGCGGGATAACCTCAAGATCGTCGGGGTGTTGTTGAGCATCTGGTTCGCTGTGTCCTACGGGGCCGGGATTCTGTTTGTTGATCAACTGAATAATTTCTCTATCGGCGGTTACCCAATGGGCTTCTGGTTCGCCCAGCAAGGTGCCATTTATGTCTTTGTGATACTGATTTTTGTCTACACCCGGCTCATGGGCCGGCTGGATCGCAAATACGGTGTTGAAGAAGTCGACGAAAAATAACAGGAGTCCCAACAATGGACCAGCAAACACTGATCTACCTTGTAGTCGGGGCGACCTTTGCCCTCTACATCGGTATTGCGATCTACTGCAAAGCCGGCTCAACCAAAGAGTTCTATGTCGCCTCCGCAGGCGTTAACCCAATAGCCAATGGTATGGCCACCGCTGCTGACTGGATGTCTGCCGCCAGCTTTATTTCCATGGCCGGCATGCTTGCCTTTATGGGCTATGAAGGCTCGGTATTCCTGATGGGCTGGACCGGTGGCTTCTGTCTGCTTGCCATGCTGCTGGCACCTTACCTGCGTAAGTTCGGCAAATTTACGGTACCGGAGTTTATCGGTGACCGTTACTACTCCAAGACGGCCCGGGTCATTGCCGTTGTCTGTCTGATCATGGCATCACTGACCTATGTTATCGGCCAGATGACCGGTACCGGTATTGCCTTCTCCCGCTTCCTGGAAGTGAATTACAACACCGGCCTGTCTATCGGCATGGTCATTGTTTTCATTTACGCGGTTATGGGTGGCATGAAGGGCATCACCTATACCCAGATCGCCCAGTACTGCGTCATGATCATGGCTTACACCATTCCTGCCATCTTTATCTCGCTGCAACTGACCGGCTGGGCAATACCACAGATCGGTCTCGGTTCCGGACTGGTGGATGGTGGCCAACTGGTACTGGATCGCCTGGATCAGGTGCTCTCAGAGCTGGGCTTCAGTGAATACACCTCCACCGCCGGCCTCTCTACCACCAACATGTTCTTCTACACCCTGAGCCTGATGATCGGTACTGCGGGTCTGCCCCACGTGATTATCCGCTTCTTCACCGTACCCCGTGTCCGTGACGCCCGCTCCTCTGCCGGTTGGGCCCTGTTCTTTATTGCCATTCTCTACACCACTGCCCCGGCTGTGGCAGGTATGGCGCGACTGAACCTGATTGATACCCTGGGTGCCACTTCCGAGACCGCCATGGTCATCGAAGAGCGTCCCCAATGGTTCAAGAACTGGGAATCCACTGGTCTGTTGTCCATCGATGACAAGAACCAGGATGGCCGTGCCAACTACACCTCCGATCCGGCAACCAACGAAGTGAACGTCAACCGGGATATTATCGTGCTGGCCAATCCGGAAATTGCCGGTCTGCCAAGCTGGGTGATTGCCCTGGTGGCTGCAGGTGGTCTGGCAGCTGCGTTGTCCACGGCAGCAGGTCTGTTGCTGGCGATATCCTCGGCAGTGTCTCACGACCTGTTGAAAGGGGTGTTCAAGCCGAATATCACCGAGAAACAGGAGCTGTTGGCGAGCCGTGTCTCCATGGCAGGTGCCATAGCCTTGGCCGGGTATCTAGGGTTCAATCCACCGGATTTTGCCGCGGGTACTGTCGCTATCGCCTTTGGTATTGCCGCAGCCAGTCTGTTCCCGGTACTGATGTTGGGTATCTTCTACAAGCGTTGTAATAAAGAAGGTGCCATTGCCGGCATGATCACCGGTCTGGTGGTGAACCTGCTGTATGTGTTCCAGCATACCGGTTGGTTCTTCATTGAAGGCACCTCGTTCCTCGGTCCCATGCAGGCCAACTGGTTCCTGGGCATTGAGCCCAACGCCTTTGGCTCCATGGCAGCACTGTTCAACTTTGCCGTGGCCATCATCGTGTCCAACCTGACTCCACCACCACCCAAGTATATTCAGGATCTGGTGGACGAAGTTCGGGTACCGGTGGGCGCAAAACTGGCGCCGGATATCCACTAACCTTTAAAGTGACTAACGCGGGGGCGTGGTGCCCCCGCTTTTTTCCTGCCACTGTAGGAGCCTGCCCTGGCAGCGCTCCATGGCAAGCCCGACCGGCACCCGCACTGGGCTGCCAGGACCGGCTCCTACAGGGACAGATTGCGCTGATAACAACACGGCCACAGGCCAAAAGAGGACACCCCATGCTGCTGAAAAACGGACACGTTATTGTCGCCATGCTGGTGGCACCGGTGCTGGCGGTAATCAGCTACTTTGCGGTGGATTTCATGGTCCGTGATGATCCCCAGGTGGCTCAGCCCGGGGACGAGTACCGCCTGATCTCCCGCTCTAACTGTCGCTATGAAAGCGGTGAATGCGTCATGGAAAATGGTGAATTCCGGCTCACCTTTACCGCTGAGAGCACCGCCCCTGACCGGGTCATGCTGCGGGTCAGTTCTGCTCACCCGCTCCAGGGCATTCAGGCTGCCTGGGCAGATAATCCAGACCAGGATGGCCCTTCCGGCACCTTGTCACCGGTCAACGGCGATCGCCTGCAGTGGCAGGGTGAAGTGCCCGCCACCTCCGGCCAGGATGCGTTCCTGAGAGTCGCAGCCAAAGCCAACGACGCGGTGTATTTTGGCCAGACACATGCTCGCTTCATGAATTATGAAACGAGTTACGGTGAAGATTTCCGTATCAACCGGGGTCAGTAAACGGCCACCACCGGAGTCACCCATGAATACTCAAAGCCTGTCACCGGAACTGTCTGCCATCGTCGACTTTATCCGGCAAACCCTGCCCTTCAGCGCCCTGCCTGACACGGAGCTGCATGATCTGGTGCGCAGCATCGAGATCACCTATTACCGCAACGGCCAGGTCTTTGATGACCGCACCCGGGAACAGGGTCTGCGCATTGTGCGCAGCGGCGCGGTGGAACTGCGGGGTCAGGACGGGGATCTGCTGGACCGTCTGGGGGAAGGGGAAAATTTCAATCTCCATGGGTTGATAGCGGCGGACCCCGGCGTGCGGGCGATACTCATCGAAGACAGCCTGTTGTATTTTCTGCCCCAGGCCGAGTATCAGGAGTTGCGCAAGCGCCACCGGGACTTTGACCGTTTTTTCAATGGCCAGCGCAGCCGGCGCCTGTTCCGTGCCACCCGCAGCATGGTCTCCAACGGCACCATGACCCGGCCGGTACGCACCCTGATGACCCGGGATCTGGTGAGCATTCACAGCTCTGCCACTATCCGCGAGCTGGCACAGCTGATGTCAGAGCAGCGGGTTTCATCGGCACTGGTGCTGGAAGAGGAGCGTCTGCTGGGCATTATTACTGACCGGGACCTGCGCACCCGGGTGCTGGCGGCAGGGCTGGATGGCAACGCCGGGGTTCAGGAAATCATGACCCCGGAGCCTATCAGCCTGGGGGAAAGCGCCACCCTGTTTGACGCCATGCTGCTGATGACACAGCACGGCCTGCACCACCTGCCGGTGGTGGAAGGCCAGCAACCGGTGGGAATTCTCACCACCTCTGACCTGATCGTGGCCCGCCAGGATGACCCGGTCTATATCGTGCAACGGCTTTCCCGGGCCACCTCTGCCGGGGAAATACACCAGATGCTGGAAGATGTGCCCCGCTTCCTGATGCACTGGAGTGACGACGGCGTGCCCGCGGACCAGGTCAGCCATGTACTGACCGCAATCAGTGATGCGGTGACCCGGCGCCTGATTGTGCTGGCAGAGGACACACTGGGGCCGGCCCCGGTGCCTTATTGCTGGGTGGGTTTTGGTTCACAGGCCCGGGGCGAGCAACTGCTGAACGCGGATCAGGACAATGCCCTGATTATCAGCGATGAGGCGACAGCCCAGCAGTTACCCTGGTTTGAGGCCATGGCCAAACAGGTGAGCGACGGCCTGGACCTGTGTGGTTATGTCTATTGCAAAGGCAATATAATGGCCACCAATCCGGACCTGCGCCGCAGTGTCAGTGAATGGCAGGCCGCTGTGGACCGCTGGACTACAAGCTTTACCCCCCGTCATGTGATGGAGGTGAGTATCGTGTTTGATATTCGCGCCATTCACGGGGACCCGCAACTGGCCACCCAGGTACAGCAGCACATGTTGCGCCGGGTACAGGCCAGCTCCATTTTCCAGGCGGCACTGGCGGGTAATGTGCTGGGGGACACCCCCCCCATCGGCATATTCCGGCGCTTTGTGGTGGAACATAACGGCCAGCACAAAGACACCCTGAACCTGAAAAAGCGGGGTCTGCTGCCGATTGTGGAAATGGTGCGGCTGCATGCACTGGCAGCGGGCATCAGCAGTGTGAACACCCTGGAGCGTTTACAGGAACTGGCCCGCAGCAAGCGCATGACCCGCTATGACAGCCGCAACCTGGCGGATGCCCTGCGTTTTCTGATGCAGGTCAGGCTGCAGATTCAGGCCGCTCAGATCCGGGAAAGCAAGCCCCTGAGCAACCATGTTAACCCCCGGGAATTGCCCAAACTGGCCCGTGAGCAGCTGCGGGATGCGTTCAAGATTGTGGACAATGCACAACGCTCCGTTCGCCTGACTTACCTGCAGGGTATGCGCTGATGGGGTTATTTCTGGACCGGCTGCGCCACCGCCGGGCCTGGCGCCGCTATCAGCGCCACCCGCAACCACAACCACAGCTGGAAAAACTGCTGCAGGTGCCCTGGCCCCAGGGTAATACCCTCTGGGACCAGGCGTCCTGGCTGGCCATTGATCTGGAAACCACCGGTCTGGAGCCCCAGGAAGGCTACATTATCAGTATCGGCTGGGTAGCCATTGAAGAGGGCCGGGTAAAGCTGGAAAGCGCCCGCCATCTGCTCATCGACAGTGCCAATCTGGTAGGTGACAGCGCCACCATTCACCATATCCGGGACCGGGACCTGGCCGCCGGGGTACCACTGGCCGACGCCCTTCTGGCCCTGGCCAGTGCCCTTACCGGGCGCCTGGCGATCATGCACCACAAGCCCCTGGATGAAGGTTTCCTGAAGCTGGCATTCCAGGAACAGTTCGGCCTGGACTGGGTGCAACCCGCCGCCGACACCCTGGCCCTGGAGCGGCGCCGCATGGCCCGCCGGGAAGCCGGCATTCACCAGGGCGCCCTGCGCCTGGGCAGCTGCCGCCGCCGCTACCGCCTACCAGACTACCCCGCCCATAACGCCCTGGACGACGCCATCGCCTGCGCCGAACTGTTTATCGCCCAGGCCCGCCACGTCAGTGCTGCCGGGCCCCGGGTGAGTCAGTGTTTGTCCTGACCCTGGCTTAAGGGCTCAATCGCGGCCATGGCCGCTCCCACATGGAACTCTCCCACATGGAACTCTGCCTGCCCCTCCCCTGTGGGAGCTTTTATTGCCCGTGAGGTGCAAAAGCGCAGGCTCAGCAAAATTCCGCTAAACTTGTCTGCGTCTTCCCCGGCCCGGACTTGCCTTTGATGGATTCTGCTTTGCGCTCATTACTGATCCTGCTGCTGTTACTGCTGCTGACGGGCTGTGCCGTGTTTGCGCCGTCGCCCCCTACCAACCAGAGTGATGTCTGTGCCATTTTCGAGGAACAGCCTGCCTGGTATGACTATGCGGAGCGCTCCCGCAAACGCTGGGGCACCCCTATTGGCACCCAGATGGCCTTTGTGCAGCAGGAGTCGTCATTTCGCAGCCATGTGCGACCGCCCCGCACCCGCCTGTTGGGGTTTATTCCCTGGCGCCGGCCTTCTTCTGCCTACGGCTATGCCCAGGCACAGAATCCGGTGTGGGGGGAGTATCGGGAAGATTCCGCCAGTGGCCTGCTGGCCCGGCGAACCCATATGAAGCACGCGCTGGATTTTATCGGCTGGTATAACAACGACACCCACAATCGCCTGGGTATCTCACTGCAGAACCCGGAACACCTGTATCTGGCCTACCACGAAGGCCGGGGGGGTTATGCCCGTGGCAGCTACCGGGCCAAGCCCCAGTTGATGCGGGTGGCCCGCCGGGTTAATGACCGGGCCAACCGCTATGAAGCCCAGCTAAGGGAGTGTGAAGATGCCCTGCGCTGCCGCCGCTTCTATCAGTTCTGGCCGTTCTGCCGGTAGGGGTTGGTGGCGTCCCAGTTGGCGCTCCAGCCCATGACCTCATGGGCGGGCATGGGCCGGGCAATGCCGTAGCCCTGCATGAAATGACAGCCCATGGCTAACAGTTCCCGGGCATGTTCATCGGTTTCAACCCCTTCTGCCAGCACCGGGCGATCAAACTTTTGGGCCATAAACACCACGCTTTCCACGATGGCCCGGTCATGGTTATCCTTCAGCATATCCCGGATAAAGCTCTGATCGATCTTGATCAGATCCACGGGCAGTTTGCGAAAGTAGGTCAATGACGAGAAGCCGGTGCCGAAGTCATCCAGGGCAACCTTAAAGCCCAGTTCCTGGCAATGGCTGATCACCTCCCAGGCCTCGCACATATCGTGCAGTGCGGTGGTTTCCAGAATTTCCAGGCTGATCATGGGGGGCGCCACCTGTGAGTGGCGGACCATGGTCTGCTCCAGGCAGGCAATGAACCGGGGGTCCAGCAAATGGTTGGCGCCGATGTTGATACACACCGGAAACTGCCGGCCCGCTGCCTGCCAGGCCGCCAACTGGGTAAAGGCGGTGTTGATGACCCACTCCCCCAGGGGTTGCTCCAGCTCACTGCCTTCAATAAGTGGTAAAAACGCCGCCGGGGCCAGTAAACCCTGCTCTGGATGATGCCAGCGGATCAGGGCTTCCATGCCAATGATGATGCCACTGCGCATATCCACCTGGGGCTGGTAGAACAGCACAAACTCTTCCTCCTCCAGGGCCTGGCGTAAGCGGTTGAACTGCTGCCGGTGGCTGCGGCGCTGGGCATCGTGGCTGGAGTCAAAGAAACTGAAGCAGTTCTTGCCCGCTTCTTTGGCCTGGTACATGGCCTGGTCTGCGTGGCGCAGCAGCATATCGCTGTCTACCAGATCCTCCGGAAACGGGGTGATTCCCAGGCTGACCGTGGGCTGCAGGGTAATCCCCCCCAGCACCATGGGCACCGAAATGGCGTCCAGTAAACGCTGGAACAGGTGTTCAGAAGTCGCCCCATTGAGCAGCAGGACAAATTCGTCACCCCCTAACCGGGCCACGGTGTCGTCTTTGCGCACTTGCTGGTTCAGGCGCCGGGCCATTTCCTGCAGTACCTTGTCACCCAGCTCATGGCCATAAGTGTCATTAATGGGCTTGAAGCCATCCATATCCAACAGACAGACTGCCAGGGTTTCACCGGCCCGCTCGGCACGGGCCAGGGCATGGCTCAGGCGGTCCGCCAGCAAACGGCGGTTGGGTAGCCCAGTAAGTACGTCATAATTGGCGGCGGCTTCCAGCTCTGCCTGATGGTTCTTCAGCTCAGAGATATCCGAGAACACCGCCACCTGATGGCTAACGGCGCCGTCATCGTCATACACCTGGGAAATGGACAGCATCTTGGGGTAGCTGTCGCCGCTCTTGCGACGGCTCCAGACCTCCCCACGCCAGTGGCCATTTTCCGCCACTGCCTGGCGCACCTGGGGGTAGAAGTTGTCGTCGTGAAGATCGGCACTGAAGAACTCAGGGGGTTTGCCCTGAACCTCTTCCAGTGCAAAACCGGTAATCCGGCTGAAAGCGGGATTCACGTCTTTCACCAGTCCGTCGCAGGCAATGATCATGACCCCGTCAAAACTGTTTGCAAATACGCTGGCGGCAACCGCCAGGGCTTTACTGGCCCGCTTCTGGGCGGATATGTCCCGGGCAATGGCGACAAACTGGTCGCTGCCATCTTCCAGGGCCACATACTGGATGGAGACGCTGGCCGCTAATGGGCTGCCGTCGGCGCAACGCAACAGGGTGTCGAACTGCAACGCCTTGCGTTCACCCCGGATCAGCCGGTTCAGGGTCATTTCACTGCTGGACTTGGTAATGTCCAGCATCAGGCTCTGGGGCTCCATGGCCATCAGGCGCTCACGGTGGTAGCCCAGCTGGTTAACGGCACCCTGGTTAACATAGGTAAAACAACGTTGCTTGCGGTCGATGAGAAATACCGCATCCATGGTCTGGTCGAGGGTGGAGCGGAATTGGCTAAGGGTGATTTCTGCCTGTTTACGCCGGGTGATATCCGTCTGAATGGCAATAAACCCTGTCAGACCCTGGGCCTTTTCACAGATCGGGTGACATTGAATATGCACCCAATAGGGGTGACCGCTGCGGTGATAGTTCAGCAGGTCAACATCAAAGCCCTGGCCCATGGCCAGGGCTTCTCTCATCAGCACCACGGTTTCCCGGCTGGTAGCCGGGCCCTGCAGCAGATGCCCGGGTTTTTTACCCATAATCTCAGCAGTGCTGTAACCGGTGAGGTGGAGAAACCCCTCGTTCAGCCACTCCACTTCACCGTCCAGGTTGGTCATCACCACACCATCGGCGATGGTCCGGGCCAGCAGGGAAAGCCGTTCTGTCAGCAACTGCTGAGATGCCTGGGTGTTCTGATGGGTGCTGGCACTTTGCTGTTCAGACTGTGATGTGGGGTTGGACTCATGCCCTAATGCCATCTTTTTTAACCTGCTCCAGGGACTGTGCCCTAACGGGCGTAATGAAGGCAGTATAGTCTTTCTGGGCCATGGCACCGTGGTAAATCTGTACCCGTCTGTTATCGGTCCATTACCGGACAGACCCCGCTATCAGGAGTTTCCTATATCAAAGGTAACGCCAATACGCTGCGCCTCCCTGGCCGCCCGGCGGTTACGCTCCCGGGGGTCAGTGATATGTTGCTGCAGAATTTCCAGCTGCAGGCGGTGGGCGCCACTGCGGTCCAGCACCTGATGCTCCAGATGCCATGGCAGCTCCTCCAGCAGCTTTTCCGCCAGGGCAGCCCGATGGTCATCCTGGCCGGCCCCTTCCAGTTCCTGCCAGCGCTCTTTCTGTTTGTGAAAGCGCAGCCGGTTGACCAGATTCACCAGTTCCTGCTCCGGGTCCGGGTGCTGCCCGGCCACGTTTCGAAAAACTGCCCACTCCACCGGCGACACAAACGCCGGGCGCTGGGTCAGTGGAGCCTCCAGGGGAGCGCTACCCACGGTCTCTGTCACTGCCGCCATGGCCTGCTGCTGCTGAGTGGTCACCTTTTCAGGGGTGAGCTGCTGCAGATCCTCAGGGCTCATAGCCTCTTCTACTGTGCTTGCCTGTGCTGGCGTGTCTGGGCTGGTTTGGGTCAGAGCCGGCACTGGGGGAGCGCTGCCCGGGTCTTTAAGAAAGAGCCATAACCCGGCCCCTGCCAGCACCACAACAGCAGCCACTGCTACCAGCACCTTGCCCCGGCCAGGTCCGGCTTTAGGGCCATGCTGATGATTAAAATCCGTCATGATAATACCTCCAGAGGGTGACGGAAAAAGCCACTGAAGCCGGCCCGCAGGCTGACATCAGTGGCAAAGTCCTCACTATTAATGGGAAATACCGCTTATCCCGTTACCATTACCGTTACCACTGCACGGGTGCAGGTGGCTTCACGGTGAAGCTGTACTGCTGGCCATCGCCGCTCATCAGCGCACTGAACATGCCATTGAACAAGCCGCAGCCGGTCATGGAGGGGAAGTTGGTAGTGCCGGTGAACCTGAGTCCACCAGCGCCCATGGCCGAAACCGGTCCTTCAAAGCCCAGAGGGAAGTTCACCGGTGCCTCAGTTTCACAACCAAAGGGAATCTGGAACCAGCCAAAACCGGCAGAGGCCACCTTGATGCGGGTTTGCGCGTCACCGTTGATGCTCAGACGCCCCTCATTGCTCAGGGCGATGCTGCCAGTGGTTGGACCCTCAGGGGTAATCACCAGATCCACGTCCAGATTTAACAGAATGTTCAGTGGCGCGCGGAACTTCGGAATATCCAGATCCCCGTCCAGGCTTTGGGCTGTCATGTCCGCGTCGGCGGAGAAGCTGGAATCTTTTGGCATGACCACCCGTTGATTCAGGGTCTTCAGGTCAACATGAGCGTCCAGTTCCCACTCATCCAGGGTCACCACAAAGTTGCCGCCACCGGGGTTGTGGGTAGAGACGGGGGCGGAGCTGTTCAGGCCACAGTTATTGGGGGCTGAGCGGCCGGCAAAGCGATCACCCAGATAAGCCAGAACATTGGGGGCCGCCTGGAACTGGGTGGCAATGTGCTCACTGGGATACAGGTCGAAGAACACATCGGCGTTCATGGCACAGTATTGCTGCTTCAGGTTGTACGCCTGCTCCAGGGGAATAAATTCATCCGCCTGGCCATGGTAGTGATACATGGGCGCAGAAGGCATGCCATTACCCAGGTTCTGGCCACTCACTGCCTCGTTGACAGATGGAATACTGAGCACGTCATCCAGGGTTTCACCGTTTTTGGTGTAATCGGAGATGCTGTCATTCATAAAGGTAAACAGTGCTTCAAACACACACTGGGATTTACCGGTGGCAATGGCCGCTTCCCCCTGGGGGCTGATCAGGTCCATGAGAGGGATATTGTCCGGGTACTGCTCTTCCAGGCCAATGACCGCGGCTAACAGAAAGGCACTGCCGGAGCTGCCATCCAGAAAACGACCGGTGGTGGGGAAGTCCGCGGGGGTGCCGCCAGCGGCCAGGCCCACCAGATTCAGGTTGGGGGCATAGCTCTGCTGTATCTCACCCGCCCAGGAAGCGGTCTGGCCACCCTGGGAGTAACCCCAGATAGCTGCCGGTGCATTGGCAGAGATATTGCCACCGGGAAGCTGTGAAGCCGCGGTGAACATATCCAGTACCGCCTGGCCCTGGGACTTGCCTGCCAGGTAGGTGGGGCTGTCGCCGGTGGTGTAGCCGGGGTTATCCGATACCAGCACGGCGTAACCGGCATTCAGGCTGGCGGCAATGTTGGCATTCTCATAGTCCGTGCCCTGGGCCATCTGCAAAGAAGGCGCGCAGCTTTGCTTGAGGCCGTGGGTGCCCACCGCATAACCAAGCACCGGGCGCTGGCCGGAACCCTGCCAGGCAGCCTGTGGCACCAGTACAGTACCGGTGACCATGTTCTCAGCCCCCAGAGCGTCGGTGGAGCGGTACAGCACTGTCCAGGCTTTGGCCGCCGGGGCCTCCGGGCCCAGGTCCACTGTGGTTTCACGGTAGCGGATCAGGTCACCTTTGGCGGTGCCGAAAATGGAGGGTGCCACGTAAAAGCTCATATCATTGGGGCCCACTGAGGGGGCACCCATGACCGGCGCCGAGGCCAGGGGTAACGCTATGGCGGCGGCGATACCCAGCAGCAGCGGTTTCATTGTTAGGGTGTGTTTCATGATGATGTTCCTGTTTGCTGTTTTTTTTATGCTGTGGGGCCTTACTGTCACCGTGCCGATGCCCGGCCACACAATCCCTTTAACGACAGAACCTGGGAAGCTGAAAAACAGATGCTCGCTCCCCGGTCGCTGAGGATGAACTTATTACGGGGGCGCTATGGCCACAGGATAGAAGCGGACAGGGATCGGTTTAATCTGGCCAACCGGAGGTCACTGAGGAGTCAGTCACATCTTTTTGCTGCTGTTGTTGCATAAAGGCACTGGGGGACATGCCGCTCCAGCGGCGGAAGGCTTTGGCGAATGCAGAGGAATCGGTATAACCCAGGGCCAGTGACAGCTCGGTAATGGACTGACCGCCACGGCTGAAATATTCCCGGGCCAGTTTCTGCCGCACCTGATCCAGCTCCTCCTGATAGCTGGTACCAGAGTTTGCAAGCTTGCGCCGCAGGGTGCGTCCACTCATACCCAGCTCACGGGCGGCCATATCCAGGGAGGGAAAGGTGCCGTAATAGCCCACCAGCAGGCTGCGCAAACGCAACGGCAATAATCCCATGGCCCGGTACGAGGTTTTCTCCAGCAGGGTGCTTTCTGCGGTCATGGCTGACAGCCGGTTAGCCATGGGGATCTCATAACCCGCCAGTTCAGCATCACCCACAATGCAGGTCTCTGGCTGATCAAACAGCACCGGGCATCTGAAATAGCGCCGGTACAGGTTACCCCAGGGGGGCTCCGGGTAACTGAAACAGACCCGGTAAGGCTGCATACCCCCAGCAGATGGAGAAAGATATTGGTGAAGCTGATCATCACCAGTTCATGGAAGAAGCGCCGGTAGGGCCCCAAGGGCAGGTTATCCCGGATGGCAAAGACGCCGTTTTTGCCCCGCACAAAGCCAGGCATATCCAGGGGCGGAAAAAGGCCCCGGTTGAAATCGGCAATGGCGTCCAGGCATTCACCAAAGGTCGTGCGGGTGATGGCAGAAACCCCCATGGTGCCGTAATGGGAGATGGTCATCAGCTTGCCAATCGCCAGCCCAAGGTAAGGCACATCCAGGCCTTCAATGGCCTGTTCCACCAAGCTCAGACACTGACGGGTGCTGATCAGGTAACCTGGCCCCCGGTCTTGTGGAATACCGGCCCGGCGATAAAATCCCTCCTCGTCGAGACCGCTAAGGGCGCTCAACAGGAATTGCGGGGTGGGATGCAGAAAGCGTCTTTCCAGCCAGCTGGGCTCCATCACCAACGTTTTACGCAGGTCAAAATAGCTCTGCATGTACTCTAAAGAGATGCATCGGGTATCCAGATCCATGGCAGCCCCTGATCATGTGCTTACGTAAGCCCATGATAAGGTAATAAAAGCACCGGCTCTTTAGCCGCAGATACCAGCCCTTTATCTCCTCACAGGCCATGTCATGGCGGGCCTGAACCCGGTCACAAACTCTGGGGGTTTTCCCTCTGACAAGCCAGGATCAATGGGCTACCACCGGGTAACAGGGCTCACCCCAGTCCGACGCCGGGTGGGTCATCATCAGGGTGATAATCACCGGCACCAGTTGCCCGAGAATATTGCCCCCGTCCCGCACCTGGTCCCGGTTCACCGAGCTGTTCCAGGTGGAACCCCCATGGATAATCTGGTTGCGCAGGGTATAAAGCCGGGAGAACACATTACCCAGCACCCGGGCGGTGTCGTCTGACCCCAGGGCCCGGGCGGCGGTCACCTTGGCCCGCTCGAACAGGCCAGACCACTCGCCCCGGGGGCGGCGGCCGTTCTGGGAGTCCCAGTAGGGCTGGAACACATACTGGTTGTTCAGCAGCAACTTAATCGCCCGGGGGAACTCGGTCCAGACCATGGCAGACAGGTGCTTATCACTGTCCAGGGTCACCAGCCGGTGGAGAAAGTTCCGCAGCAGCTCCTGCTCCGGCAGCACATCGGTGCTGGCGCCGTCATGGCGGATTTCCTGGGCGTAGGCGGCGTTAAAGGCAATCCACAGGAAAATAAACCGGCCGTCATCGTCGTCGCTACACTGCTCCGCCCGCTGCAACCAGCTCAGTGAGCGGTGCACCCGCAGATCCAGGGAACGGGGAAAGCTGTCACGGATCTGCCGGTGGCGGTCTTTCAGGGTCTGGTAATGGGACATGGCCGAAGGCCCTCGGGCTGGTTGGGCTAAAAGTGGATTCTACCTTAAATGCTACGGCCTGCCCCGGCGGTCTGCCACACACCAGGGGGGATAATTGCCCATTTCACCCCCCTTGGCGGTACAGCAGGGATTATCTGTCATCCGGGCCGTGGCCTTTAACGGGGCCGGCTGGCAGACTGATGCCACTGACATTCACCCAGGAGAGACCCATGGCGGTTCAACGCATTCATATCGAGCACCATTTCCCTTACTCTGTAGAGGCGGTTTTTGGCTTTCTCAGTGTGCATAAAAATCTGGAGAAGGTGTTCTTCCCCGCCAAGATCAAGCGCATCAAAGATGGCAGCGACACCGTGGATGGCACCGGTTCCGTGCGCCGCATGCGCCTGCCACTGGCCCCGGCCTTTGAAGAAACCGTCACGGAAATGCAGCCCAACGAGAAAATCGTTTACCGCATCAGCAAGGGCAGCCCCCTGCGTAACCACCAGGGCACCATGGTATTTTCCGGCACTACCGGGGGCTGCAAACTGGATTACCAAATGGAATTTGAAGGCCGCTTCCCTCTGGTAGGCCCGGTGGTTAAAGTGGCTTTGGAGCAGGGTATTCGCCAGGGCCTGAAGCGTCTGCGCCTGTAGTCAGTCACCCTTCCCGGCTCAGGGGGAATCGGTCATGGCCTCACTGCCGTCGCTGCAGCAACAGATTGCACGGTGCCGCCTGTGCCGTGACTGCCCCACAGAGTCCGCCCGGCTACCCCATGAACCACGCCCGGTGCTGCAACTGGGGCCCGGGGCCAGAATCTGCATTGCCAGCCAGGCCCCGGGCAAGCGGGCCCATGAAAAAGGGCTGCCGTTTTATGACCCCTCCGGGGTCCGGCTGCGGCAATGGCTGGACATGGATGAAGCCACTTTTTATGACCCGGACAAGCTCGCCATCGTGCCCATGGGCTTCTGCTTCCCCGGCTATGACCGCAACGGCGGCGACCTGCCGCCGCGGCGGGAGTGCGCCCCCCAGTGGCGTCAACAGGTGTTCGACGCCCTGCCCAATCTGTCACTGATTCTGCTGATCGGCCAGTACGCCCAGGGGTACCACCTGCCACGGGAACAGCGCGGCTGCACCCTGACGGAAACCGTGGCCAACTGGCGGGAGTTGCTGGATGGCGGGCAACACCCTGCCGTGCTGCCACTGCCCCACCCTTCCTGGCGCAATAATGGCTGGCTTAAACGCAACCCCTGGTTTGCAGAGCAGTTGCTGCCGGTGCTGCGCCAGCGGGTGCATGGGCTGCTGAAGGAGTGACGGGCCTCAAATGTCCGGGGTACTTGTCTGGATGCGAATGGTGGTGCCAGTGGTGGCCGAGTTGTTCACGCTCAGAGGCCAGCCAAGGCGTTCGCAGACCAGCTGAACAATGAACAGACCCAGTCCCCGGGTCATGCCGGGCACCCAGGTGGTATGCTGCACCGGGCTGACAGCCAGTTGCTGAATCACCTCCCGGGACAGACCGGGTCCAGTATCGCGAATGTCCACCGCCGCTGCTGAGAGGGTGATATACACGTCGCCGTGGGTATGTTTCAGGGCATTTTGCAGGAGGTTACGGAACAGCATTCTCACCAGTGCCGGGTTGGCATCCACCGGCTGCTGCAACCCTTCACCCTGAATCACCAACCGCCCGACCTGCTGTGGCTGGGATTCCTCCAGCTCAGCCACCACAGCACGGATCTGGTCTCCGGGCAGCAATCTTGTGACCGCTTCCTGCTGACCCTCACCCCGGGTCAGGGCCAGCAGCACTTCCACATCCGCGCTCATATCCTCCGTTGCCCGACGGATACGCTCACCAGTACGCCGGTCACTGTCACTCAGGGTGCCGCGCTGGTATCGTCATCGCATCATGGATGCGCTGACGTTGCGCCTGCTGGGCCCGGTGCAA
>REBR01000004.1 GCA_007692645.1 Halomonadaceae bacterium
CCTGGTGCTGGGGGTGCAATACCTGCGCACCGAGGTAAAACAGACCTTCGTCAGCACCCTCTCCGGTACTGATCTGATTGTGGGTGCCCGCAGTGGCCCCATGAACCTGCTGCTGTATTCAGTGTTCCATATCGGCAACCCCACCAACAATATCCGCTGGTCCACTTATGAACATGTGGCCGACCAGTCTTCGGTAGACTGGGTGGTGCCTATTTCCCTGGGGGATGCGCACCAGGGCTACCGGGTGATTGCCACCAGTGAGGCCTTTTTTGAGCGCTTCAAGTACGGCAGCCGGCAGCCCCTAAGCCTGGCCCAGGGCCAGGCCTTTGATGATCTTTACGATGTGGTGCTGGGGGCAGAAGTGGCCCGGGCCCTGAATTATGATCTGGGGGATGAGCTGGTAATCGCCCATGGGGCCGGCAGCACCAGCTTCAGCAAACATGACGACAAGCCATTCCAGGTGAGCGGCATACTGGCCCCCACGGGCACCCCCATTGACCGTACCCTGCAGATCTCCCTGGAGGCCTTTGAGGCCATTCACCTGGGGTGGGAGTCCGGCGTTGCCGCCCCAGGACGCCAGGTCAGCGCCGACGCAGCCCGGGAGCGGGATCTGACCCCCAGCTCCATTACTGCCATGCTGGTGGGGGTGGAGCGCCCGATTATGACCCTGCGGCTGCAACGGGAGCTGAATAACTTCCGTGGCGAACCACTAACCGCCATCCTCCCCGGGGCTACCCTGGCGGAACTGTGGCACCTGATGGGCAACTTTGAGCGGGCACTGCTGGTGATCTCTGCCCTGGTGCTGTTTACCAGCCTGGCGGGACTGGCAGCGGTACTGCTGACCATGCAAAGCAGCCGTAACCGGGAAATGGCCATTCTGCGCTCGGTGGGGGCAACCCCCGCCACTGTGGCACTGCTGTTTGCCAGTGAAGCGCTGCTGCTGGCGGGGCTTGCCGCATTGCTGGCCCTGGTGTCCTGGTTCGGCGGCCTGGCATTGCTGGCCCCCTGGCTCAGTGAGGCATGGGGCGTGTACATTGGACTGAGGCTGCCGAACGCCCTGGAACTGGGACTGTTGGCCGCTGCCATGGGTCTGGCGCTGCTGGTGTCGCTGCTGCCTGCCTGGGGCGCTTACCGGCGCAGCCTGGCAGAGGGCCTGACGCCGCGGGAGTAGTGGATCACGGTGATTGACCGCTTCCGCGGGCAACACTATGATTGAACCGAAACTAGTATTGAACGGACGTTCCCGTTTTGCCACCGGAAAGCGCTATGGATCATGCACGGCTGCAACAGCTGTCTGACAAACTGGATCTACTGATCGACCGCAACCGGCAGCTGGAGGCGGACAACACTCGCCTGCGCCAGCTGCAGGAAGACTGGCAGCAGGAGCGTATTCAGCTGATGCAGAAAAACGACCATGCCCGTCACAAGGTGGAAGCCATGATCAGCCGCCTGAGAGCCCTGGAGCAACACTGATGCCGGATAAACAGACCCTCGCCGTTAATATTCTGGACAAGGAATACCTGGTGGCCGGCCCTGGTGAAGCGGGCCATGAGCTGGAACGTTCCGCCCGCTACCTGGACAGCAAAATGCGGGAAATTCGTGCCAGTGGCCGGGTATTCGGTGTGGAACGCATCGCGGTCATGGCGGCACTGAACATTGCCCACGATATGCTGCAGAAAAATACCATGCCCGCCAGCGCCTCCAACCTGCTGGATGACATGGACCAACGGCTGACCCAGGCACTGGACAACCCCTCCGCCGATCCGAAGAAATAATTACAAAGTCGGCGAATTATTTGCAAACGCCCCCCGCTTGGCCCTTATAATCAATGCAGCTCTCTGGGGTGTACGACGAGCTGGATTTTGTCCTCGAGCCGATGCTTATAGATTATGGGGGCCACTCCCTGGTGATGTGTGCAAGTCCTCCTTTGCAGGGGAAAGCCTGATTCACCAAATGGGCCTCCACCTTGAACCAGTGGGTTCAGGGCTACGTCCAGCGACGGCACCTCGGAGGGTTTTTTATTCCCATGCCTTCCCCAAACACCAGCAGCCGACAACAGTTACGGCAACAACTTCGTGGCCGACGCCGCAGTCTGACCCGGCAACAACAACGTCTGGCCGCTCAGTCACTGGCACGACAACTCCACCGCTTACCCACCCTGCGCTATGCCCGGCACATTGCCCTGTACTGTCCTGCAGATGGTGAAATTGACCCCCTGCCTTTTATGCAGGCCCTGGCCCACCAGCGTCAGCGGCGCTTTTACCTGCCGGTGCTGCACCCTGTCCATCACAACCGCTTGTGGTTCCGCTGCGTTAACAGCAGCACGCCCCTGGGCAAAAACCGTTTTGGCATTACCGAGCCCCAGGGCAAAGGCCCTGGTCGTGCCCCATGGGCGCTGGATGTGGTGTTAATGCCACTGGTGGGATTTGCCCCTGACGGCAGTCGCCTGGGTATGGGCGGGGGCTTTTACGACCGTACCTTTGCCTTTGTCAGGCGCTGGCAACGCACCACCCCTAAACTGATCGGTCTGGCCCATGAACTGCAACGGGTGCCGGCACTGCCCCAGGCGGATTGGGACATTGCCATGCACAGCATTGTCACCGACAAGGGCAACTATCCGGCAGCAAATAAAGAGTAAGGGGGGGGCAAT
>REBR01000218.1 GCA_007692645.1 Halomonadaceae bacterium
GGTAGGCCTGCTGAATGGTCTCTTTGGTTTCCTGATCGAGCATGAGGTGTCGGGACCTTGCAGGGAAAAGTGGCAAAAAAGGGTGCTACCTGGGGGTGCCTGGGGGTTCAGCGGGGCTGAACCCAGTTATGCACCACAGCAACGGCAAAAGGGGTGTTATCCAGGCTCAGGATGACCCCTCCCGGGGTGATTTCCAGTAACCTTAACGGCCCCACGCGGTCTCCCTCCGCCAGATACTGTTGATTAATTATCACCCGTCGCGATCCCGGAGAGGTGGAGTAAACATGGCTGTTAAACACCAGATCCGGAACCCGGCGGCGAAAGGCTTCCGGTTTGTCGATCAGCAAGGGCACGCCCTCCCGGGCCACCGGATCATCCCTGGGCCGGGTAGCACGGCTGGCCGCACTGCGGGGGGCTTCCGGGGAGGCCTCGGGCACAGATCCAGGCAGTGTCTGACCAGTGCGAAAGCCCTGTTCAAAGTGCGCATCCGGGGTCTCAGCCGCAACCCCCTGATCAATTAGCTGGGGATTAAAAAGCGGTTCAGGAACACGAAACGGTTCAGCTTCACGTTCCGCTGATGCGGGGCGGTTGGCAATTTCCTCGAGGCTCCTGGTCTGCTCCAGTAGCCGTTGATCCACAGGCTGCTGTGTAACCGGATTAATGTCCCCTGAGCCGGTCTCCACCCCAGTGCCATTGTACCCGTTGTGCCAGAAGAGGTAACCCAGTACCGCGAGATTCAACAGCAACAATGGCAGCAGCCACAGGGGCCATTGGCGCCGGCCCTGGCGCCGGTACATCATGGGGGCTGAACCGGGCTGGTCCACTACCCGGCTCTGGTTACGCTCCTGTTCGGATTTGCGTAGTGCATCAAGGATATAGGACATTACCCTTCTCCCCCGGATGCATCCCCCGGAGAATTACCGGACAGGCGGGGCCCGGGAACCCCCAGGCTGTGATTCAGCCTTATCAATGTGATGGGACCGGCAATACCATCTGCTACCAGTCCCTGTTCCCGCTGAAACGCCACCACCTGTTGCGGTAATTCTCCTTCGTCCTCCAGACCGGCACTGATCAGGGCCTCCCAGATCCAGCTTTCCCGGTCACGCACCGTTCCAGGCTCAACCAGGCGGGATTCAAACGGTGGTTGACGCCAGACCAGGGAGTATTCTCCCAGCCAGACTTCATCCAATACCCCCCGGCTAACCCAGCGCTCTACACCGTTAACAATGATTCTGGCCCGTTGCTGTTCCAGCTCACTGAGAACCCCATAGACCGGCTCCCCCTGATCATTGAACAGGCGCAGTATGGCCGGGTGATCAAGCTGCAACAGGCTTCGCCAGTTACCGTTACGGTGCAGACACTGTAAACCCCGGTTCAGGGCAAATTCACACATGCTGTCCTGGTGGTCTGAGGGATAATGATGGCCCCAGAGCTGCAACAGCATCTGGTCGGCCTGGGCACGGCTATCACTGTCACTTGCCCCCAGCAGGAATTCCCGGTCACCCCGGGGGCTAAGGGCACGACCGGTCTGTTCCCCGGCCTGTTCTATGGTATCCATGGGGGTTATGGCTGATGACTGCTCAGATACGGTTTCTGCATACTGGGTGTCACTGGAATGATGCCATACCAGCCACAGGATCAAGCTAAGGGCCAGGGCTACACTGGCCAGGGATGCTACCGGCAACCAGGGGGGGGTTACTTCCTGCCCGGTGCTGGTTTGCGGGTTAGTGTCATCCCGGTGCCAGAAACCACTGCCACCGGGGAGTACTTCTTTCGCCGCCTGATTTACGGTACGCCGGTCAACGACAACCAGATTCTGACTGTATGCCCCTAACAGGCTTCGGTCTGCCAACAGGTTAATAAGCCGTGGTATGCCCCTGCTGAGTCGGCTAATGCGACGCACGGCTCCAGGGGTAAACAGACTGTCCCGGCGTCCTGCTACCTGCAGCCGGTAACTGATGTAGCGCTGTATGTCGTCTTTGCTCAGTGGCTGCAGATCATACCGTGCACCGATACGCTGGTTTAATTGGCGCAGGTTTCGCTGTTCCAGCATCTGTTGTAATTCCGGCTGCCCCAGCAGGATAATCTGCAGCAGTTTTTTCTCACTGGTTTCAAGATTGGTCAGCAGGCGTAACTGCTCCAGTACTTCGGCACTCAGGTTCTGGGCTTCATCAATGATCAGGACGGTATGGCGCCCCCGGGAGTGGGCGTCCAACAGGTAACGGTTAAGGGCATCGGTTATCTGGCTACCGGAGGCGGTGGGGGTGAAACGTAAACCCAGTTCCTGGGCAATACTGACCAACATTTCACGGCCATTGACCCGTGGGTTAAGTACCAGAGCCACATCCACATGAGCAGGAACCTGCTCAATAAAACGCCGGCACACAGTGGTCTTACCGGTGCCAACCTCACCGGTGACCAGAGTCAGTGCCCCCTGCCCGCCAACGGCATATAACAGGTGCGCCAGGGCTTCCCGGTGAGATTCACTGAGGTAGAGGTAGCGGGGATCGGGAGCGATGGAGAAAGGAGCTTCCCTGAAACCGAAGTATTCGTTATACATTGCCCAGGTCCGGCTTATTGATGGCTAAAAATCATCCAGCATCAGATCGTCGTCATCTTCATCGGCAAAAGGGTCACTAT
>REBR01000231.1 GCA_007692645.1 Halomonadaceae bacterium
AAAGACAAAACCAGCGCCCGGGAAAAAGCCGCCGCCAAACGCCGCTCCCCCAAGAAAGCCGATGGCCCCCGCCCTTCAAGACCGCCATCTTCCACTACTGGCCAGGACGGTTTTGCACCGCCTAAACGCCCTAAAGGTCCGCCAAAGGACTGATTGTCCGACTGATGAGGCTTGCCGGCAGGTGGCCTCATCCGGTTAAACTGCAAACCTGCCAAATACTTTCTGCCTTTCACCTGCCTTTCATCTGCCTGTCATAAACCTTGGTTATGGTCGACCCAGTTATCCAATCGCCATTAATCAATCTATGAAAGGCTGCCCCCATGTCCTCACGTTTTCTGACTTCCTCGTTGCTTGCAGTTGCTACCGCCTGGAGTGGTTCTGCCCTGGCTTCTTCCGCTGAATGCCCGGCCAAACTGCGTTTTGCCGATACCGGCATTGAGGGCATGGAAGAAATGGTGCGCACCTATGGCCCATTCCAGGACAAGCTGTCAGAGATTCTGGAACTGGACGTGTCTTTTTTCCCGGTCAGTGACCGCACAGCGGCGGTGAATGCACTGCAATTCAGCCAAGTGGATATCATTCTTGCCGGCCCCTCGGAATACGCGGTTATGCGCGCCCGTCAGGACGTGAAAATGATGGTGGGTATTGAGCGGGCCGAATACGGCACTGCATTTATTGTTCATGGGGATAGCGATATCCACTCTATTCAAGACCTGCGTGGAAAGCGTATTGCCATGAAAGATGCGGGGTCTACCACGGGTCATATCATTCCCTCCATGATGCTCAGCCAGGCCGGTTTCAACCTGGACCGGGACGTCAATACCATGCTGCTGGATGGTGCCCGCTTTGAAGCCATGGTCAACCGGGATGTTGACGCTATCGGTAGCGGTGTCCGGGATGTCGCCCGTCTGCAGGAGCGTGACCCCAAGGGTGAATACCGGGTCGTAGCAGAGAGTGACACCATGCCCAGGGACATCTTCGTCGCCCGTGGCGGCATCAGTGACGGCTGCATCAGCTTCGTCAATGACCGCATCATGGCCAATGCCGAAGACCTGATGAATGCCATTCTCGGCCCGGGTGAGCGCAGAAAATACAACGATGCCCGCTTCGTTAATAACCTCACCGAAGAAGAGTACGACATGATCACTGAGGCCTATGCACTGGTCGGCATGCCCCTGAACTGAGCACTATTGCTTGGCAAGTCCCTGCCCCGCATTGCCGGGGCGTTTTATCACCTGAACACCCCTTTCTGGAGGCTTTGATGGCAGCGGTCCAAGTGGCTTCATTGCATAAACGTTTTAAAGACATCCATGTACTGCGTGGGCTGGACTTCACCGTACAGCCTGGTGAGGGTGTGGTTCTGCTGGGCGCCAATGGTTGTGGCAAATCCACCATGATGCGTTGCCTCAACGGCCTTACCCCTATCAGCGGTGGCCATACCTACATTAATGATCGCTGCCTGCAAAACGCCTCCCGTAAAGAAGTTCGGCAACTGCGCCGCAAAGTCGGGGTCGTGTTCCAGAAGTTCAATCTGGTGAACAATCTGTCGGTCTATCAAAACGTGCTGTATGGCGCCATTGGCCGCTCCCCCTGGGGGTTACTCAGCACCATGAGCCCCCTGGCCTCTGCCGAAGAGCGGGACAAGGCCATGGCCTGCCTGGAACGGGTAAGCCTGGCTGACAAGGCCAATCAACGGGCGGAAGAGCTTTCCGGTGGCCAGCAGCAGCGGGTGGCCATTGCCCGCATGCTGATGCAGGAACCGGAAATCGTCCTGGCGGACGAGCCTATCGCCAGCCTGGACCCCAAGTCCGGCCGTGAGGTGATGGAACTGCTCTGGGACGTGGTGCGGGAGCGCGGACTGACCGTGATCTGCACCCTGCATCAGCTGGACATTGCCCTGGAATACGGGGACCGGTTTCTGGGTATGAAAGCGGGCATGATCGAAATTGATGCTCCCCGCAAAGAGGTCAGCAAAGACCTGCTGAATACCCTTTATCAGGGCCAGGTGCGAGTGGATACCCTGAGCCCGGTTGCCACCCCTACTACCCAGCCACAGGCCGCCAACGCCTGATACAACGGATACCCAAGGACCCTGTTATGACCAGTAAGAGCCCCACTGCAATAGTACCACCACGATTTGCCTCTCCTTCGATATTCATGTGGGTCGTGGTGGTGGGCTTTGCCGCCTTTTTTATTCAGGGCTTTATGTCCGCCGAGGTGTCTGGTGAACGCCTGATTCAGGGAGCCGGGAACATGGGCACCTTTTTTGCCCAGTCTTTTCCCCCGGATTTTACCCGGCTGGAGCCCATTCTCTGGGCCATGCTTGAAACCCTCAATATGGCTGTTGTCGGTGTCACTTTTGGGGTAATTCTGAGCATTCCTTTCGCCCTGCTCTGTTCCAGCAACACTGCTCCCAACGCCGCTGTGCGCTGGGTCAGCCGCATGGTTGTGGCCACCTTCCGTACCATTCCTGACCTGATCTGGGCGCTGATATTTGTCGTCGCCGTGGGGCTTGGGCCTTTGGCAGGCATTCTCGCCATTATTATGGATACCATTGGCTTTTGCGCCCGTTTCTTTTCAGAACGCATCGAGGAAATCCGCCCTGGCCCCTCTGAAGCCCTCACCGCCACAGGCGCAGGCAGAATGTCCGTGATCATGGGGGCCATTCTGCCGGAATCCATGGCCTCCATTACCGCCACCAGCCTCTACAGTGTTGAGAAAGCCATTCGCTCGGCAGTGGTACTGGGCCTGGTGGGTGCCGGTGGTATCGGGGTAGAACTGTCCACCTCCATGCGCATGTTCCGCTACGACCAGGCCCTGACCATCATTCTGGTGATACTGGTGGTGGTGATTGCCGTGGAACAGGTCTCTTCAGCTATCCGTAAACGGGTAATCTAAGCCACCTCAACACCCCTGCAGCTGTTCCCTGATTGCATGTAAACGGGTAGGCAGCGCAGGGCCCCAGGCGGCCATCAGGCTGTTATCTGCCAGTAGAATCCTGCCTTCCTGCCAGGCCCTGACCTGTTCCAGCACTGGCCACTGCCGGGACTGAAACTGCCCTGGCCAGGGTTCCAACAACAACAGGTAATCAGGCTGTTGGGGTAGCTGTTGCAGCCTGCACAGGGGCAAATAGCCGCTTAACCCACCGGCCCAGTTCACTAACCCCAGGGTATTCAGCAAGGGCTCAAGTTCCGTGTTCTGGCCGGCAATGGTCACTCCCCTGCTGGGGTGGCTGACCAGACATAACACCGTCAGAGGGGTTTTCAGGCATTGGGCATTCAGCCCTGCCATGGCTTCACGAAACCGCTGCTGGGCTACCCGGCCAGCATCTACATCCCTAAGGACCCGGGCCAAATATTGTATATTCACCTGAACCCCCTGACTGCTGGTGGCTTTAGGTAGCCTACAGACATTGCCACTGCCAGAACCGGTTCGAAATGGACAGTTGGCGCATCCCTGGGCTTGATGTTCGACCCACACACATTCAGGTCCAACAGGACCATGGCCAAGCAGGCAACACCCTTTCCCCAGAGCCACCACATAGTCTGCAATCACCCGATCACGGGTAACAACCCGTTCAGGTGCCAGGCCCTGCAGGGTTGCTAACATCCTGCCAGTTTCCGTAACCGGGGAAAGCCAGCGGTACAAGGCAGGCTCAAGCCCGGTGGGGGTGATCATGAACGGACACTTTTCACAGGCAGATAATGAACAGTTCCACCCTTGGGATTTTGTGTATCCCCAGGAGCCGAAGAAGTCCGCTTTCTACCCGGGGCGCCTGCTTCCAGGGCAAGTCGTTGCCAGGCTGATCGTAATAATTGCGCAGAACCGGCTAAATGGGTAACTGAGTGGCTCATTGTTTTCTCCAGAAATGGCTGCAACTGAATGGCCAGTATTTCTGTGAAAAGCCCTCCTGTCAATACGAATGATTATCATTTGTATAATGATAAGATTTTCACTCTGCCTACTGCCGTTCTCTGGCAAAAAACTGCCTCCGGATTGATTCTGATCACGATACTCTCCTGCCTAAAAAGCCATTATGAGAGCCTCACAATCGCCACTACAGGAGTTGGACTCATGTCATCAAGGAAGGAATACATCGACCAGGTTAAACAGAAGCTGGATGAATGGGACACGGATATCGACCAGCTGGAACAGCGGGCCCGGGATGCCAGCAATGAAGCACACCAGCAATGGGAAGTCCGTAGTGAAGAACTGAAGCAGCGCCGGGCTGAAATGCGTTCACGGCTGGAAGACTTGAGACACAGTGCTGATGATGCCTGGCATGACATAAAGAAAGAGATGGACCACACATGGGATTCCCTGTCCAAAAGCCTCAAGGAAATCAAGGGCAAGCTCTGGCCCTGATATCAGTGCCGATGTAGCCGGTGTGCAATCACCGCTTCCCGGGGGCTTTCCAGCAGCAATCCGCTAAATACGGTTTTGGCCATCTCCCCCTCCAGGTTCCTGAGAAAAGCCGCGGCCCGGGCTGAAAAATCCGGGTCTTCGGCCATTTTAAGGGCCAGAAGGTACTGGCTATTGTGTTTAGCAGCTTTGCCGTCAGTGGCCAGAACCTCGTCTGCTACTGCCTGGTAGCAGCCCCGGTGATCCCCCACCGTTGGCTGTACCCATTCAACCAGCATACAACGCAGTAAACGGTGTTCCCGGTCATTCGTCTGGGTAATCAGCCGGTCCATGGCATCCAGTGCCTGGGGCAGCTGATCCAACTGCAACAACACCTCAATGCGGTGAACCTGGGCTGAGGCCAATTCCGGTGACTGGTGCAAGGCACGCTCCAGATAGAGCAACGCACTGGACAGGGTTTCCGGATCACCTTCTGCTTCCAGCAGCAGGGATAATCCACGGCCATCCAGGGTGTCTGCCGAATACCATTCCCGCTTTTTCAGTTCCTCATGGACCGTAAACGCCAGAAACACTAGCGAGACCAGCAATACCAGAAGTCGCATAAACAATGCCCAGCCAATCAGTTAAAAAGCCGATATAACTCATCATGGATAGGTTTTTATCCATAGCATTAACCAGCAGAAGTACCATAAATGAGTCATACGCCACCCCGGGCTGGGTGTATCAGAGGCGTCTTAAGTGAATTTCTGCTGTTGGGTATGACCGTATTTGCCAGGCTCATTAACCAACAACCCGGGGCCTATTGCAGACCCCGGTTACCTCAAGTCTGACATCGGCAGGTCAACCGTAATGGCCGGGTTCAGACATCCTCACTGGTGTCACTATCACCTTGCGCCCCCTGCCTGCGGCGCCCACCTTTCCTACCTGCTTCTCGGGCTTCCTCCGAGTCAAACTCATGGGCGGTGCCCCGTTCATGGGCCACTCTGCCGCCTTTTTTTCCTGCCTCGCGGGCCTCATCAGAGTCAAACTCATGGGCAGTGCCTTTTTCGTGAGCGGCCTTGCCGCCTTTTTGCCCTGCTTCACGGGCTTCATCCGCATCAAATTCATGGGCGGTGCCTTTTTCATGGGCACTCTTCCCCCCTTTGCTGGCAATTTCCCGCTGTTTTTCCTCATCCATGGAGGCAAAACCCCGTTTTTCCTTCTCATCGTCAGCCATATAAAAATCTCCATCAGTCAATGGGTGTGAAACGATGACCAGTGTTGTGAGTCCCGGGCCTCACTGGCAACTCCTGACAAACTGCAATGATACCCAGGCTTCCACATCCGGTCGCACTAGGAAACAGCAACATTCAAGCCAACAAACTTTAGAATAAAACAATTAATTATCAGTAGCTTAAATGGAATAACACGAACTTAATACCAGTCGGTAAAAAGTGCAGGCGGTTTTACTTGAGGGCGGTAATTTCTGCTGTGGGTGATGATAAAACGGTCTTAATAATCAGGGGGAACCGGTGTAATCACCGGTCTTTTTGCTGCTGATATAACCGCAGGCGGTTATAAAGAGTCTTCAGGCTTACACCCAGCATGGCAGCCGCTTGCTCTTTGCGGCCACCACAATGGCTTACAGTAGCCAGAATAAGCTGCTTTTCCACTTCCGCCACTGTAACCCCCACAGGAACGGACACCCTCTCATGGGATGACTCACTCCAGCTAGCCAATGATGATTCAAGGCCAGAAAAATGCCCTGGCGTAATTCGTTGGTCTGCCAGAATATAAGCCCGCTGCAGACGATTCTTCAGCTCCCTTAGATTTCCCGGCCAGTGATAACGCACAAGTTCGGTAATGGCCGCCGCCGTCAGCCCCTTATTCTTCTTATAGCTCTGGTTAAACTGCGTCAGAAAAACCCTGACCAGATCCGGGATGTCCTCCTTTCGGTCCCTTAAAGCCGGCATATGCAAAGGAAAAACCTGCAACCGGAATAGCAGATCTGCGCGGAGCCTGCCCTGTTTCAGTTGTTGATCAGGACAACGATTAGTAGCGGCAATAATACGGCTATCCGTGACTATCTCCCGTTCACCGCCGACACGCACCAGCCGGCGGGTCTCCAGTACCCGCAACAGCTTGACCTGAAGCTCAACGGGCATTTCAGTGATCTCGTCTAAAAACAGGGTGCCGCCAGTGGCCCGCTCAAAAACCCCCCGATGATCTCTGATAGCCCCGGTAAAGCTGCCCTTTTCGTGGCCAAACAGTTCACTGTCAATTAATTGGGGGGATAAACCACCACAGTTGACCGCCACAAAGGGCTGCCCGCGGCGCTGGCTCTGGTGGTGGATCAGTTGTGCCAGCAGTTCCTTGCCAGAGCCGCTCTCACCGGTAATAAACACTGTGGCATTGGTGGCGGCCACCCGCTCTGCCTGAATAAGTAGCTGTTTCATGACAGCACAGCGGCTTAAAAGTAATGGCGAGGGAAACTGGTCGGGGTCCGTTTCCCCTGACTGTTGCAGTGGCTGCACCGGTAACCGGGATGGCCCGGTGGAGCTTGCATCAGTTACCGGGGCACGTTCGGTAGTGCTAATAAACGGCATTCATCAAGCTCCTTGATCAAGCCCCACTTGTAGATATGTCAGGCTCATCAGAGTTACATAAAATCCCAAGGTTCCCCCGGTGAATGACCCGGGCCACCGGTATCAGCGACTCTTGACGACCCGGCTGACGGCTTGCTAAAAAGAAGTATCCATTACGGGGGCCGGTGGAGTTTGTTCCTGGCCACCTGATCCGCGACTCTGCAGGACGTCAGATCAGTGATGGCATGGTGATTCACCGCCGCCGGGATCAGGTTCAGATTCTGACCATTTTCGAAGCCAAAGCGGGTCGTCAGGGAGCCCGTGAGCTGAGCTTGAGCGGCGGCAGTTTTTCCAGCCTGTCGGGGCCAGAGCGGCTGGAACTGCGGGCTTATGCCAGGGATATTCACCGTGAACGGCTGGAAATGGCCCGTCTCAGTGGTGATCCCCAGGCACTCGCCTCGGTTCCCTCCATTGAGACCATCCAGTCACAGGTCCTGTTACGTGAACGGGGTGGTCAGATCCGCCGGGATATGGAGCGCCTGGGTGCCAGCGCCGAGGGCACTCTCACCACCCTGCATTTCGGTAGCCTGGCCACCCCGGTGCAACTGTCCCCGACCCGTACCCGGGTGGTGGGGGTGGTCCCCAGGGATCTGGCCACCCGGCAACTGCAGCAGGAGCTCAGAGACCTGCCCTACAACACAGAGATATGGGGCATCGATCTCACCCGTTCAGCCCTTAGCGACATTGTGAAGGAACTGGCGGGGCTACTTTGATGGCACTGGCAGGGTGTTGCGAACAACCATAAAAAAGGCCGGCTGATATTACCCAGCCGGCCTTCAGGTTACGTCACTACAGGGTTACAACCCGAGACGATTGGGAAAGACCCCCATATCCTTGAGAATACCTTCAAGGAAAAACCCACCCTGGTCCGCTTCCTTGATAATGGGTTCTGCATTGGGGTTTTCCGGCGCAATGGAGACTGGCCGTGGACCATTCAACTGGTTGTCCATGCCATCCAACACGCCGTCTTCATCCCGGTCGATACCCATGCGCAGGCCGGAACCCGGTGGCACGCAGGTATAGGTCATTTCCTGACCTGGCTGCTGAGAAAGTTGACGTAATGCCGACTCACTATAGCTACCCCCCATATCTGAACGGAACTGCCGTCCATCACTGCTGTACCAGCCACTCATGCGGCCATCCACTACCCCTTTTACAATCAGGTCGCACTCAGGCCGTGGGTCCAGCGGTGACCGCCGGGGCGAAGGCCAGGTAACACCGGCCCGCTGCACCAGAAGATCAGCCCGCTGATGATCCGTGGCGGGGCTACCCGGGCGCAGAGTGACCTGCTGACCAACAATGGGCGCCAGACCGGTGTCAAAGATCATCATGAAATCCACCAGATCCTTCATCATGTTATCCGGCACACTGAATACATCCGCATCGAGAAAATGACTCAGGGTATCCAGGCTACCGTCATGGCGAAAGCCAAAACCGCGAATCTGGTCACCCATGTGCCTGGTGCGCTCATTCAGGCCGTCGATGCCAAACTTGCCCACCTTGGTATACATGTTACGCAAATGAGAGATTTTAAAGTCCTGGGGGGACTGGAAGCCTTCAAAGGTGGACTTGCCATCAGTACCAAACTGCTGGAAATCCGGGTTCTTTGCATGACAACCGGCACAGGTCACCAGATCAATACCGTTAAGGCCTGTAGAAATTTCATTCATGAAAAAGTCCCTGGCTTTCTTCTGGGACGGGTTCAGGGAGTTATCCAGGTTACGGATCGGGTTGGGGGGATAATTCAGGTTCATGGCGAAGTCGGTAAACGCCTGCATTTCCTCTTCACTCAGTTCCTCATCACGACCCAACAGACCAGGGAAGGCTTCATTGAACTCCTTGAACGAGGCCTCTTCCAGGGTCTCTCCCGCCAGACGCACTTTGCCTGGACGGTCACCGCGCCAGTGTTGTGGGCCGGCAAAGGACATGCCCCTGAAAGACTGGGTCGCCATAGGCCCTTTCATGGGGTGCTGTACCCGGTTGGCCAATATCCGGTTTACCTGGACACTGTCACCGTATTCGTTGGGGCTCAAGAACCACTCCTTGTCCGGGTCTCCCAGATCCCAGGCCATCTGGTCGGTATCCCCAAAGGTGTGGCAGGAAGCGCAGGAGTTATCCCCGTGGCGGGAGGTGTGCTGAGCGTCATACATCAGCGGACGACCGGCGGTGATGTGTTCAGGCTCCGGGTTATACATGGGGACACTGGCCACCTCTTTGCGGCTGTTCAGGTCTACGGTGAGTACCCGGTTGCCAAAGCGGGTTAATACATACATGCGCCCCCTGGACTCATCCAATACCAGACCACTGGGGCCCCCATCACTGAGCTGTATGGTATCGCCGCTACGGCGCTGAATTTCACCGCGACCCATCTGCCGGGTATCAAGCACACCAATTTTGCTGGAACTGAATGCCGTGGTGTAGAGGGTGCGGCCATCGCTGCTCACCGCCATATCCAGGGGCTTCGCCAGACTCATGCGGCGCTCTGCCTCTGTGCCCGCACCGTTATAATTGATATGGGTGTTCAGGTGCCGGGGCTTAACCTGGTTACCAGAAATAACGGTAATGCGGCTCTGCACACTGTTACCGGTCACCGTCGGGCGATTAACCCGCTTGCCTTCCCCCTCAAAGCGCACATCATTGCGGGCTTCACTGTTGGAGACATAGAGATCGCCATTCGACGGATTGACGGCCATATTGAACAGAGTGGTACCTACCCCGCTCCAGTGTCGGGTCACCCTTGGGGTGCGAGCCATGGCATCAATGGCAAACACGTCCTTGTCGGGCAGGTTGTAACGAATCCGCCAACCCCAGTTCTTGCCGGTTTCGTCCAGCCAGCGGCTGGTACCCAGCCAGTTACTGCCCCCATAGCGGACAATCAGGCCGGAATTGGGCGCCCACAAGCCAGTGGCGTCCCTGTTGGGAGCGGGCTTGCGGTATTGGGTGCTGGTGGCACTGAGGGGATCAGTATTTTCCGCCACAATGGTGGTCTGGTTACCGGAATGGAAAATAGCGGCGTATACCGTGCGTCCATCTGGAGTCACTGCCAGACCCCGGGGAATGTCACCGAACAGGGTCAGAATGGAAATGGGCGAACCAATCAGGTCGTCCCCCAGCTTTTGGGCATCAAATACTCAGACGTTGGCCCGCCCTACTCCAGGGGTCTGTAACTTGGGGTCGAGGGGATTATTCTGACCACGACGGGCAGTGGTGATAAAGGCCCGGTTACCATTTGGACCGGCAAAAACGATATCACGGGGTTCATCACCCACCTGCAAGGTCCGCACTACCCGTGGGGTATTCCCGGTATGCACAATGCTGACACTGTCAGAGAGGTGGTTTACCACCCACACTTCGTTGTCATTGCGAACGGCCACGGCCACAGGCTCCATGCCCACGGGCACAGAGGTTTCCAGTATGGGTGTGTCACCGCTGACATCAAAAATTTCCAGTCGATTGTCCGGGGTGTTCACGGCAAACAACCGTTTCTTATCCGCAGACAGGGCCAGGGGGCGGACCTGACCACTTTCAAAGGCCATAAAGGAGCCGTTTACCCGCAGAGTGACCTCTGCAGTGGGTCCTTCACCTTCGGCATTCACTACCCGGTATTCGAAACTGTCATGGCCGGTAAACCCCTGGGCGGGTTGATAGGTCACACTGGGTGGCGTTCCGCTCAGGGTGCCACGTCTGGGTGAACGCACTATCTCGTAGTGCCAGTCCAGTGCCTCAATTTCATCCAGTGTGCGGTTGCTCCGGTGAACCTGACGGTCGGTAAGCAGAAAAGTGACAGGACGGTCCCGCTGGGTCACCACGGTGCCTTTTTTGGCCCGGGGCATGGCATCATCGTCCATGGACATGATCAGGCGGGCAATGGCGTCCTGAATAGCATAGGCCGGTGTGGCTGCCAATATCAGCGCCGGCACCAGGGCCAGCGTCAATAGCAGTGGAAAAACAGATCGTATACGGTCGTGCCCAGCACGACCTGAAGAAACAGACATGGCGTTGTACCCTGTTGTTATAGTTTTTCCGAAGTCACCGCTGCACTGCAAAAGACTTCGGTGTGAATGGGTGTACAACGACAAAAAAACACACCACCCAGGCATCAGCCTAAGGAGTTAACTGAAAAACAGGACTATCAATAAGGGAAATATTTGCCCTGTACCCCCCGGGGAATGCTATAAATCGAAACCAGTTCTCAGTTTCTTTCCATTTGTTAATCCAGGTTAAGCCATGTCCCTTGCCGAAAAGCTCTGTTTAAGTGCCGCCTTTGTGTTTTTTATCACCGGGCTCCTGACCGGTATCTGGAAGTACCGCCATATGGCCCGCAGCACTGACGCCAGTGCACCCACCTATGTGAACATCGCCCACCGCAGCTCACTGCTCTACAGCTTTGCCGCCATTCTGCTGGGGCAGTTTGCGGCCCTCAGTGTGTTCCCCCCTCTGGTGAATACCCTGGCAGCAGCAGCCACTTTGACCCTGTTTGCCATGGCGATTCTTGCTTATATTATTCACGGCATTTTGCAGGACACGGATAACCAGCTACGCCGCCCCCACCAGCTGGGCAACAGCACCCTACCCGGCTGGATGATGAGCAGTTTCATGACCGTGCTGATTGTTGCAGAAGTTGGAGGGGCTTTAGTGCTGGGCACTGGCGCCATGGTGGCAATCTGGTAATCAAGAATCCCCCTCCACGGCACCAGCGTCTGTCATTGCAACAGCTGCAGTATCAAGTCTTCGGGCAGTTCGGAAATAACCGCTCCTCTCTGCCCTGACATTTCCTCATCAAACTCACCGAACTGATACTCATCCATGGTATCGCCCCTGGCCATGTCCCCGGGAGGGGTGGCATCAAGGGCCTCGATAATGTCTATAAACACCCGGGCCACCGGTTGCAGCTGATCCTGGGCTACCAGGTCCGGGGTATCCATTTCGTCATACAGATACACCGGCCCACTGATCAGGCTGATGGTGGGTAAACCGGCCTGGTAGACAAAAGAGGCATCTGTTGGCATGCCGATGTCCTCCGTACCCATCAGAGCCGTACGGTGCAGATCATGGCGTTTGATGGCTTCCGCAATACTGCGGTTAAGATCAAGGCTGACATTGTTGAGTATGCCCCGGGGTTCCGGCTGCTCACTCACCTGCAGTTCCAGGCTATCCCTGTTGATGACCCCGTGCCGACCAATATGCTCAATGGTTACATTGGCCACCAGGTTATAGTCAGTCTGGTTATCCTCCAGATACTTGCCTACAAAATCCTGATGCAGCTGATAGCCCGTCCAGTGGCTGCTGAAACTGGAGAACATCAGGGTTTTCTCCCGCTCCCCGGGGCCTTGCCCCGCATAGTAGTGGGCAAGGGCCAGAAGTGCGGCAACGCCACTGGCGTCCTGCACGCCCCCCTGCCACACCGCGTCGTGGTGAGACTGTACCTGGATAGTGTCGTTACTGGTGCCCGGGATAAAACCGTGCACCACCCGGGCGGTGGTTTCAGTGCGGCTGCCTTCCAGGGTCAGTGTGGCGGTGGCCGCCTGATTTTCACCCAGTAATTCCCTGATCCGTGCCCCTTCCCTGGGCCCAACCCAGACCCCGGGCAGCGTGAAAGGCAGCCTGCGGTAAAACTCGTTGTAGTAGCGGTTGGAGTCAAAGTAATCCGCCAGCACCCCCACAAAACCGGCAGCTCCCGCATCCATCAGCGCTTCCAGTACCCATTCGATATTGGTCAGATAGG
>REBR01000003.1 GCA_007692645.1 Halomonadaceae bacterium
ACCGCTGGAGTGTGGCAGAAGCGCCCCTGAGTGAAGTGGCCAACCAGGAAAAGAAGATGCCTATCCACTTTGCTTCCGATGACGGTTTCAGCATTACCAATGCCTGCCGGGAATACCTGTTGCCACTGATTCAGGGCGAAGCTTTCCCGCCTTTTGATAACGGCCTGCCACGGGTCTGCAAGCTGAAGAATCAACTGGCGGAGAAAAAACTCAACACGGACTTTGAAATCCGTTAAGCCCCATAGGCACCATTGCGTATCGGCAGCGTTTGACAGATCCGTTATCCTCTGTTTCGCTGATACTGTTGGGGTAAGCAAGCGCCAACAGGCTGTCGATGCGCGATATAGCAATACAGAGGTGCCCTATGAGCAACCAAAGCAATCAGGCGAAACCCGCTAATATTTCTGAAGAACGCTGGAAACAGCACATGGACTGGATGCAAGTGACTGGAGCTACCACCCAGAAACACCTACGTGAACACCAGGAAGGCCATTTGTGGCGGGATTTTGAACGCTTCCAGACGCAGCGCTGAAAGGCTTCATGGTTATGGTCTACACCTTTCTGTGCCGCCAGTCGTCTCTGGCGGCCAGTGACTCTTAGGCCTGTTGCTGCATGTAAACTGCAAACTCGGTATAGCCGCCAATCAAGGTCTCTCCCACCAGAATCTGTGGCACCGTATATACCGGCTTGCCGGTAATTTCACTCAGGTCCCCTTTGCTAAGCCCTTCTTTTTCTATATCAATATAGCGGTAATCCAGCTTCTGGTCCTCGCACAGGTGCTGTGCGCGAACGCAGAAACCGCAGGTTGAACGGCCATAAATCGTGACGGTTTCCATGCCTATCTCCTGGTTAATAATGGTGACTACTCACTGCCTTGCAGCAGGTATTTCCGTAATATCGGCTCTCCATCGAATTCGGCCCCCAATACTGCAATAAAGGTATACACCCCCACCAGCTTGCGATTAAGAAAGATAAATTCTTTGGGGGGCACCCGAAAATACCGGCTAATGGCAGACCGGGTCGCCTGCCGGGCAATGCGATTGGGCAGGTCACTCTGCTTCCAGCGGTAATCGCCGTTCTCGTTGAGAGCCCCCGGGGGCATTTCCAGCTGTTCTTTACGGGCCAGGGGCTCCAACACCGCCATGCAGACTTCCCCAAAACGCTTGAGCACCTCCTGGGGCCATTCCCGCTCCATAAACCGCAGGGCAATCCCGCCCTCAATCACCCGCTCCAGGTCCTGGTCATAGGAGGCACGAATCATCTCCCGCACCGGGTCAAGAAAGCTGTCTGAGTAGCTCTGCACAGCGCCGAAATCCAGCAGTACTATTTTGTCGTGAGACTGATCATCCGGCGCCAGACGGATGCGGTAATTACCAAAGTTGGGGTCAGTCTGGATTTCATTCCAGATAAACAGTTCACTGAGAAAAAGCTCCAGTGAGGCCTTACCCAGGGCCGAACGACGGGCCAGGGAGAGGGCCTGTACCTCCTTGGAACTGACGGAATAACCGGACTCAAAAGTGGTGGCAATCACATGGGGAGAGGAAAACTCCTTGATAACCCGGGGCACCACGTAACGGGGGTCATCCAGCAGCTTCTGGCGGAAGGATTCGGTGGTCCGGGCCTCCAGCTCATAATCCACTTCCCGGTGCATCATGGCCCGGACTTCCTCCAGCCATTCATCAAAGTCCGCTCCGAATGACACCACCCGCATGATTTTCAGCATTTGCGCCACGGAATTAAGATCCGTATCCACCGCATCCGCCACTCCCGGGTACTGCACCTTGAGCACCATTTCCAGGCCGTCTTCAAGACGCACAGCCCGGTGCACTTGGCCCAGGGAAGCGGCACCAATGGGCTCTTCATCAACCTCGAGTTTGGCCAGCTGCGCTTCCCCCATTTCCTCTACCAGGGTGCGTCGGATAGCGGGCCATTCCAGGGAACAGGTCTGGTCTTCCAGGGTGTGCAGTGCTTCGGTCACTTCCGGGGGCAGAAAATGCTCCCCATAAAGTGCCATTACCTGGCCAATCTTGACCACGCTGCCCTTGAGCTTCCCCAGCTCCTCTACCAGCAGTCCCGCCTGGCGGGAAAGCATGTCACTGCGGCGGGCTTCCCGGCGCTCCCTGCTGCCAAACCAGTTAGTGGCGTAATGCCCTGCCACCCGGGTCCCGGCAAACAGTCCGGCACGGGTCAGGCTCAGGCGACGCTCAAAGCTGCCTGTCTTGATCCGGGAGACGGAACTGCGGGACTTGTCTGCTGCCATGGCGACCTCATCGTTACGGGTTATGGAGTAAATCCGCCAACTCATAGGCGGTAGTACGCTCGGTGTAACCAAAAGCGGTCACCAGCTGCTCTAGCAATACCGGCGCTACCTGCTGGGTAGTTATATCAGGCACATGATCACCCATCTGGGTGACCGCCATGCCCGCATAGCCACAGGGATTGATACGCTGGAACGGTGAAAGGTCCATATTGACATTCAGGGCCAGCCCGTGAAACGCACAGCCACGGCGGATACGCAGCCCAAGTGAGGCGATTTTGGCCTGCCCCAGGTAGACCCCCGGGGCATCCCCCCGGGGGTGCGTATCCAGCCCCCAATGGGCC
>REBR01000216.1 GCA_007692645.1 Halomonadaceae bacterium
AGAGGCCCTATAGCCAGTGCTGCACCCTCTTCCCCGGCGTCCCCAGCCACTACACCAATAATGCCGGTTAGCTGGTCTTCAATGGCCTCCCGCAGGTCTGCCTCAAAGGCCGCGTCTTCAGTTTGTGGCCGGGTGGCTTTACCGGTAGCCCGGTGTTTTACAGCGCTCTGATAATTAAGCCCTATACGGGTGCGGTGAGAGGGCTCCCAGAGAATGCCGGCATTAAAGCCAAACCCCCAACTGTCCACTTCAATCTCATTGTCCACATCGTGGTTGTGGGCAAGGGCGTCCACTACAGCCTGTTCTTCCGGCGAACTAAGAACCACATCGATCAAATTATCCAGACAAAGCCCGAAAAGGCAGAAGCCAGTGGACGGAACCTGATCATCCACTTGTTTAATCAGCTCATCCGCAACGATATACCCCACATCGATAACACTGTCGAACTGCCCCTCAAAGCGTTGTATAACCACGCCCATACCCACAGAAATGGTATCTGAGAGATTAAAGGCGAAAGCGGGGTTGATATTTACTGCGGTAATGTCAGTTTCGCTGGCATGGTAGCGTCCGGCCCACTGGTCACCGTAATCTGTGGTTGAACCGAAGGGCGCATAGACCCCAATGCCCACTGCTGAGTTTTCAGATAAGCGCTGGCTGTAATACACATGGGGAGCTACCGACAAGCCTCTGATGGTGCCATCGTTCTTTCCCGGCACAGTGCCATTGTCGCCTTCCAGTTCAATCAGCTCCCGGCGCACTTCCACATCATAATCAAACTGGGAACGGATAAGGGCAACACCACCACTTACCTGTCTTCCCTCAAGGCGCATCAGGCCGGCAGGATTATTACCCACAGCGCTGGCATCTTCGAGCAATGCCGCAGAACCGCCGAAGGCAATGCCCATTTCCTTGACCCCTCGCTGGGGGACCTCAAAGCCGGCACCCAGCAGGGGTGGGCTTGCACAGACGGCCACTAAACAAAGTGCCAGACTGCGTACTTCCAGTTTACGCTGTCTCAAGGGAGCTCCTTATTGTAATTATGGAACCTTAAGTAAGTCGCTAGCGTTTAAACGTTAAGAGTTACTGTGCCTGTAGTAACCGACTATAAACGCAAAGGCAGCAGCGAACCTTGGCAACAGCGTCTGCCTGAAGTGTCTGAAGAGTCAAGAAAGGAGGGGAGGGGTTAGCTTATCTCAGCCATAGGGGTGCGGCAGAAGTGTTGCATGGCAAAAGCCACCCGTTCTGCCGGATTTCTGGGAATCAATTCGAGGCTTTCTACCCGCTGCAACCGGGGTAACAAACCCGCACCATTAGCGACCTGAATGGCCAGGCCAGGCCGAGCATTCAACTCCAGCATCAACGGGCCGCGATTCTCATCAACCACCAGATCAGCACCCAGATAGCCAAGGCCGGTAAGTTCATGGCATTCAGCGGCCAGTGTCATCATCATTACCCAGTCCGGAATCACAATGGCACTCAGGTCCGCATTGGTGTCCGGGTGGTGAGTAATACGCCGCCCATACTGAACCGCATGAACACACCTGCCTGTGGCCAGGTCCAGGCCCACGCCAATGGCCCCCTGGTGCAGGTTGGCCTTGCCGTCAGAGGCATGAGTGGCCAGGCGCAGCATGGCCATTACCGGTATGCCGCGAAAAATGATAATTCGGATATCCGGCACCCCTTCATAAGAAAGCTCCTTGAAGAAGGCCACCGGTTTGATCAGGTCTTCAACCAGGGCCACATCCGGAGTTCCCCCCAGGGAGTGCAGCCCCGCCAGAATATTGGACAGGTGACGGCTCACGTCGGCCAGTGTAAGGGTGGCACCAGAGGGCTTAATGAAAAGGTCATCCTTGCGCCGTTCAATAATCAGGATACCCTTGCCACCTGCGCCTTTTGCCGGTTTTATGGCAAAGCCGCTGAGGTTTTTCACTTTTTCTTCGAACTGTTTTATCTGGTGTTGGCTGCGCACGGTCAGGCGCAATTCCGGCGTCGGCACTTTGTGCAGTCTGGCCATCATTTTGGTTTGTAGCTTGTCATCCACCAAAGGATAAAGGCGGCGGTCATTATACCGGGCAATGTAGCCTACATTACGCAGGTTCATACCGAGAATGCCCTTGCGGCGCAGGGCCTGTGGCGTGGTAAACATTAATCGTCATCCTTTGACATTTCCCGGAACCGGTACAACTCGGTCAGCTTGTAACCGGTGTATTGACCGGTCAGCAGAATTAACGCCAGAATAATCAGGTGTACTTCAGGAAAGTTGAACGTCAGGTGCGACATCAGATCCCACTGCATCAGGGCATAGGCCAGGGTAGCTACCAGCAGGCTGCCTGCGCCTTGTGACAGCACCTCGTAAGGGCCTTCTTCTTCCCAGATAATGGACATGCGTTCAATGGTCCAGGCAATAATGATCATAGGAAAAAAGGTGATCGTCATACCAACACTGAAGCCAATTTCATGACCCAGCACCGTTAAAATACTGGTCAAAAAGATAACAAGAACTATCAGGGTGGCAATCCGGGAAACCAGCAGCAGATTTAATCGGGACAGGTAACCCCGCAGCATCAGGCCCAGACCCACAATGCCAGTGAAGGCAATGAGCCCCGGTACCAGTGAGGTTTGCAGGAAGGCGAGGGCAATCAGTACCGGCATAAAAGTGCCGGAGGTTTTGATACCAACCAGTATGCGCATAAACGCCACTACCAGGGCACCCAGTGGCAGTAGCAAAAGCAGCTTGAGCATACTTTGCTCTTCAATGGGTAACTGATACAGGCTGAAGCGGGACAGACCATGGTCCTGGAACTGGGACTGACCAAGCTCCAGGGCGGGTACCGTTTGGCGGATCATGGAAAAACGCACATCGGAATTACGCCCACCCATCACATCCAGCACGGAGCCGCTACCGCGGTGCCAAAGCAGGGTATTGTCGGGCAGGCCCTGCCTGCCGGTATCAGGATCAAAGATTTGCCATTGCCCTTCCGCATATACATCCACCAGCGGGGTCAGAGACTGATTGCGGCGGGCATCCTCCAGACGCAAGCCCATGGCTTCCCGGGCTGGCACGCCGGCCTGATTCAATAACCTGACCAATAACTGCGAAGTGCCCATATCAGAAAGCAGCAGGTTGGTATTCTGGTCAGAACCTGGCGCCTTGATCTGCTTTAGCAGTTCACGGACCAAACTTAGGTCAGTGCTGGAGCGACGGGTGGCGGATGCCAGCAGTTCTGCAGCAGCAGTGGATTCAGGTTCCTGCCAGAGCACCTGTTGGGGCGTTGGGGGAATCCGCTGATGCTGTCTGTCTGTTGCATCCTGATCAACCGGAACAAACTGGCTTTTGTAATACAGGGTCTGACTGCCAGTGGCCTGGCGAACGGACCATTCACCTCGCCGGGTATCATGGCCATCCAGCATGGAGAAACCGTACCCGGGAGAAGCAGACTGTTCTGCGAGCAAGCGAAAACCGGGAGCATCGTCGGGAACGCTCAGGCTGGCGAGCACGGCTTCCCCATCAGCCACAAAGTCCACCCTGGCTTCTATCAGCCATACGGGTAACTGGGTACCGGGGAAAAAGGGAATATCAAGTTCTGATGAGCGGGTCCAGCTAAGAGCAACCCCTATGGTAATTAAAAGCGCAATAATGCTATAAAAACCCGCACGTTCCCTCACTCTTCACGCTCCTCGATAGCTGCCAGAGTGTCTCTGGATATACGGGTCATGTGCTTTTTAGAAACATCTACAACCAGCAGGTCCCGTAAGATGTTGCGCCCAACCAGTACGGGATAATTCAAATGGCTGCGATCTGACAATGTGAATTCAGCCATTCGCTTGGTTTCACCGAGTTCAAACTGAAGTTTTATTACTGGTCTGCGTTCATCTCCCTCAGCTGATGACTGAATAATCCGGGCAAAACGTGCCACCGGCTCTTCCATCTCAATTTCACCGTCCTTGCCTTCAGGTGCAGGGACAGTAAAGCGAACCCAGTTCTCGCCGTCTCTTTCAAACTTTTCAATATCCCTGGCATCCAGGGATGAGGTTGTGGCGCCGGTGTCGATCCGGGCTTTATAGGCCCCATCCGGTGGCATCAGGCGGATAAATTCCAGCTCACCGATGATCTGCTTGTCTGTGCTGTTACGGCCTTCACTGGCGGGGTCGCTCTGCTGTGGACAATCGTTAAGGATATCGATGGTGGGGCAGCTGCGGGGCTCGTTGGAGCGGTTAAGCAAAACCGTCAGTGAGCGCAGCGTCTCAGCCTGGGCGCTGATGGTAGTAGTATGGTGGTGTATCTGGGCATTGTGAATATTATCCAGTTTCTCATGCTGGGCAATGATCTCCTGCTGCTGCTCGAGCAACTGGGCATTGATCAGCGCAACGTCTTCATTCTTGGCAATGCTTCCATCCAAAAGAGCGCAGGCAGGCAAAAAACAGACAATACAAAGCAAGGCCAGCCAGGATCGGGGCAGCAGCGGGGACAAGGGTTGCTGACTACGAGTCCTGAAGAATTTATTTGAGGTCATAGTAATACTTCAGTTCGACGAAATGATAACCGACAATAACAGCCTACCGGCAACGCTACCATTATGACGATAAAATAATAGTGACGGGATTATAGAGAAACTGTATGGCCGTCACTATGGATGCAAGGTCAAAGTAATCGGATGGTAATTGTACATGATCCTCGGTATCAGCTTTTCCAGGCAGTTGGCAGTTGAGTCCAGGGGTTGGTCCTGCTAGTATTCACGCCGTCCTGATCATGCAAGCAAAACTGCCGGTCAAGGATGTTGCTATGGTGGTCCTGTTGGTGCCTTCGCAACGATAAACCGTGAACCCGGTCAGGCCTGGAAGGGAGCAGCCGCAGCGGTGGATTCGTGTGCCGGAGTGTTGCTGACAGGCCACCCCCATTACTCCCTCCCCCTTTATTTGTCGTTTTTACAGACTTTTCAGCTGTGTGGCTGATTTTCCTTGGCGGTGCGATTTATTGCTCAGGTGGCCTCATGCTATGGTAGGCAAAAGTCCGCTCCTGGTGAGCCGGTCCCATTAGGATCATCCCGAGGTACGTGAAACCCCATGAGTTATCAGGTTCTGGCGCGTAAATGGCGTCCTGCAGCGTTTTCCGATCTGGTCGGCCAGGAGCATGTATTGCAGGCACTGGTGCAGGGGCTGGAACGTAACCGGTTACACCACGCCTATTTGTTTACGGGCACCAGGGGTGTGGGTAAAACCACCATTGGTCGCATATTGGCCCGCTGTCTCAATTGCGAAACCGGTGTTACCGCAACCCCCTGCGGTACCTGTGGCGCCTGTCAGGAGATTGCTGAAGGTCGCTTTGTGGATCTGATTGAGATTGACGCGGCCTCCCGTACTAAAGTAGAGGACATGCGTGAACTGCTGGATAACGTGCAGTATTCTCCTACCCGCGGTCGCTTCAAGATCTATCTGATTGACGAAGTGCACATGCTGTCAAACTCCAGCTTCAATGCACTGCTCAAGACCCTGGAAGAGCCTCCCGCCCATGTAAAGTTCCTGTTTGCTACCACTGACCCGCAGAAACTGCCAGTCACCATTCTGTCCCGCTGCCTGCAGTTTAATCTCAAGCAAATCAGCCCTGAACTGATCGTGGATTATCTGAAGCAGGTGCTGGAGCAGGAAAATATCAGCTATCAGGATAATGCCCTCTGGTTACTCGCCAGAGCTGCAGACGGCAGCATGCGGGATGCCCTCAGCCTGACTGACCAGGCCATTGCCTTTTGCCCGGGAGCGCTGCAGGCCGACCAGGTCAGCAGCATGCTGGGGACTATTGATAAAGCAGATGTTTACCGTTTGCTTGAGCCTTTGCTGGTGGCAGACGGCTCTCAACTGCTGGCGCAGATTGGACGAATAGCGGATTTTGCACCGGATTACAGTCAGGTGCTGGCAGAGTTGCTGTCAGTGTTCCACCGTATTTCTCTGGAACAGTGCGTGCCAGGCAGTATTGGCAACGCCCTGGGTGATGAGGCTCAGATTCGCTCCCTGGCTACTCGCATGAGCCCTGAGGATACGCAGCTTTTTTATCAAACCGCCTTAATGGCCCGGAAGGATCTGCCAGTTACACCCGATGCCAGAATGGGCTTTGAAATGGCCTTGCTGCGTATGCTGGCATTTCGACCTGGCACCGGTTCTGGCAGCACGTTACCGGGGGGCAGTACCCAGTCCCTGCAGGAAGACAACCACAGCGCAGAAAAAAGCCTTGAGGTTACAGCCCCACTTGACACCTATAGCACCAGTGACAGCCAGGCTTCGGAGGATACGCCTGACCCAGGCAAGTTGTTAACCGAATCAGAACCAGAACCCGGGTTACAGGCAGCGCCTGAGACGGAGTCAGAGCCCCAGTCCCAGTTAGGTTCAGAACCTCAGCAAGCTGCTACGGATCAGCAGTCAGCCACATCACCAGGGCCTTCTTTATCTGGTGTAACAGCTGATGAAATTCCTCCCCCTGTGCCTGAACAAGGGCAGGGCATGTTGGAATCAGTACCTCTGGAGGCTTATGCCGACGCCCTGGAAGACTCCTCCGAGGATGAATATCATCAAGAGGAAGTGACGCCGGGAAAGTCCGAGGCGGTAGTCCCGGCAACGGCCGCTAATCCGGCTCCCATGCCTGACCCTTCGATACCGCCTGCGCCTCAGCAGGATCCTGGGGAATCCTTGCAGTCTGGTCACAAACAGGCCACGGCAGTGCCTGGGGACAGTGACGAGTGGATGACCGCCTTTGATTCCCTGGAGCTACCCGGAATGGCAGGAAACCTGGCAGCCAATGCCGGTGCCCAATGGCAGGATGGTGATTTAACCCTGTTGCTGGATGAAAACCATTTTCGTCTGCTCAACGACAGGCACATGGGCAAGATCAGTGAGGCCATCAAAGCACATTGGCCCACTGTGACCGTATCCTTTATTCAGGGCGACCCCGGTGATGCCACCCCTGCCGCTTACCGGGAGCGACAGGTGCTTGCCCGTCAGCAACAAGCCGTATCGGCAATACAGCAAGACCCGGTAGTGCAGCGAATTCTTGAACAGTTTGACGGGCGTCTGATCGAAGAAAGCATACGTCCGCAATAAACCCCGATTAAGCGAAAACCGTTAATGAGGATAACCCCATGAAAGGTGGTATGAACAACCTGATGCAACAGGCTCAGAAAATGCAACAGGACCTGCAAAAGGCCCAGGAAGAGATCGCCAAGGCGGAGCTGACCGGTGAGTCCGGGGCTGGCCTGGTGAAGATCACAATGAACGGCCGTCATGATGCCCGTAAAGTGAGCATCGATCCTTCCCTGATGGAAGAAGACCGGGAAGTGCTGGAAGACCTTGTAGCTGCCGCCATTAATGATGCGGTTCGCCGTATTGAAGACTACCAGAAAGAGAAAATGTCAGGCATGAGCGAAGGGCTTGGCATGCCGCCTGGCTTTAAGATGCCGTTTTAAATAGCTGGTATTAAAGGATAATACATGAGCCTCAGCCCACTGCTGGACGATTTGGTGGACGCCCTGCGCTGTTTGCCGGGTGTCGGTCAGAAAAGTGCACAGCGCATGGCCTTTCATCTTCTTGAGCGGGGCCGTGACGGTGCCGGTATTCTGGCGGATACCCTTGCCCGGTCACTGGTAGAAATTGGTCGCTGTGACTCCTGCCAGACATTCACCGAAGCCCCGGTTTGCGCAATTTGCCGTGATGAGCGCCGTGACAGCAGCTTGCTGTGCGTGGTTGAATCCCCAGCAGACCTGGTTGCCATTGAGCAGTCCGGGGATTTTCACGGTCATTATTTCGTCCTGCTCGGGCACCTGTCGCCTATCGACGGTATTGGCCCGGCAGACATCGGCATCCCAAGGCTTCTTAAGCGGGTAACCGACAACGGTGTACAGGAATTGATCCTGGCTACCAACCCCACCGTGGAAGGCGAGGCCACCGCCCATTACATTGCCGACCGTCTGCTGGTTCAGGGAGTCAGTATCACCCGGCTAGCTAATGGCTTGCCAGTGGGGGGCGATCTTGGCGGTGCCGACGGCTCAACCTTGAGTCATGCATTTCGGGGCCGCAGGCCTCTCAGTGGATAACCGATTATGAGCACCCTGACTCCGCCCAAGGCGGCTATACCCCAACCGGAAGAGCTGGATCCTGTCTGGCTTGAAACGCCCCAGGCGCTGGATGATTGGCTGGCGGCAATTCCGCCCCATGGGCCAGTTGCACTGGATTCCGAATTTGAGCGCAGCACCACCTTTTTTGCCCGACCTGGCCTGGTGCAGATTGCCTGTGGCGACCAGGCGTACCTGATTGAGCCCACCGTGGCGGCCTCCAGCCAGGGCTTTCGACGCTTTCTGGCCGACCCGGATCGTTGCAAGCTGCTCTATGCCTTAAGTGAAGATGTTGAACTGTTTCGCGAGTGGTTAGCCGTCGATGTAAAGGGGGCACTGGATGTACAGCTGGCTGCCGCATTGGCCGGGGAGGGGCTTTCAGTGGGTTTTGCCCGGCTGGTATCCCGGCTGTTGGGTATAGATCTGGATAAAGGCCTTACCCGCTCTGACTGGCTGGCACGGCCATTGTCTCAACCTCAGCAACAATATGCCCTGGCGGATGTGGTGTATCTGCTACCCCTGTACCAGCAACTCCATGAACGCCTCGCGGTTTCCGCACAACTGGAAGCGCTGCAGGAGGAATCGGAACGTTTCTGTGCTGATCTGGCTGAACTGGGCAATCCCGAGACCTATTACCTGCGGGTGCGTAATGGCTGGTTTCTGTCGCCGACTCAGCAGGCATTGTTACAGCGTCTGTGCAGTTGGCGTGAGCAGCGCTGCCGGGAGCTTGACCGCCCACGGGGGCGTGTGGTGGCAGATAAACTGCTGTTAGGCATTGCAGAAAAACAGCCCCGTAATGCCACCGCTCTTGGGCGGTTGCCAGAAATGCCCCCGGTGGTAGTGCGAAAACACGGTGACGCCATTCTTACCCTTGTGGAGGACACCCTGGAGCATCCATCTGCAATAGTAGATCTGATTGCACCACCCCTGAGCCGTGAAGAACAGCGCAGCTATAAACAGGTAAAAGAATTACTGGAAAAGGCCCTGGTAGACAGCCCGGTCCCCGTGGAACTGCTCGCTCCACGGCGCAAACTGGAAGCGCAGTTCCGGGATAGTCTTAACAGTGGTCAGGTTCCACAACTGCTAACCAGTGGCTGGCGCAGCACCTGGCTTGGTCCGGTGATGCCGCAATTAGAGGATTTGTTCAGTCATGGCTGATTATATGATGTGCAGGATTTACCGCAGCGGTAAAAAGGAAGGTATGTACCTGTATGTGAACAAGACAGATGAGCTGCAGCGGGTACCTGAAGCGCTGCTGACCATGTTTGGCAAGGCACACCATGCCATGGATATTCTGTTACGCCCTGAGCGCAAACTGGCCCGGGCAGACACTGCCGAGGTCATGGTGGCTCTGGCTGAGCCCGGGTATTACCTGCAGACACCCCCCGCTGATGAAGACGATTACAAACTCAACCTGATGGGTGAATACAGTTGAACCGCCATGAGTGCTGACATTGCATTTTGGCAGCGCAAGCGCCTCCATGAAATGACCGACAGTGAGTGGGAAAGTCTTTGTGATGGCTGCGGTCGCTGCTGTTTACATAAACTGCAGGATGAAGATGATGACAGTCTGCACTTTACCGATGTGGCCTGTCGTCACCTTGACAGTAACGCCTGCCAGTGCCGTGTATACCCGAACCGCCTGAGCTGGGTAAAGGACTGCCTGGATGTTCAGACCATGTCCGGGGATCAATACCACTGGCTACCGGTAAGCTGTGCTTACCGGCGGCTCCATGAAGGCCGGCCACTGGCCCACTGGCATCCCCTGGTCAGCGGTGACCCGGATTCGGTGCATAAGGCGGGAATCTCAGTACGGGACCGGGTGATCAGTGAAGATGAGCTGGCACAGGAAGACTGGCAGGAAAGGCTGATTCATTGGGTCGAATAGGGTAAAACCGGAGAGGGCAGTATGGGCTTTATGAGTGAACATTTTTTTGCCTGGGTGATCTACTACCTGGCTTTTGTAGTGGTGTATGCCTATTGGGCCCGCCTGATGCGGATTCTGCCACTGCGTTTTCTGCGCCAAGTGTTTAAAGGGTTGCTGGCGGTACCCTTGCTGACCCCGGTTATGTCCAGTGTAGAGACCGGGTGGTGGTCCCCCGCCTGGTTACACTTTGCCTATTCAGCCCTGCTGGGGAATGAAGCGGAAATGGGCAGGGCACTGTTCAGCCTGTTCCTGGGCAGTGTCTTCCTATTGGCAATTCTGGCTCTGGACAGTGGCTGGTACCACTGGCGCCGCCGCCGTTAACTGCTATAACTAGTCTTCAGATGGCCCTCTAAGGGCCTGTTGTTTCTGATCAATTAACGGCGACCCCGCTATGCGAATTCCAGCTGCCGCTCGTCGCGGACCTGTAACCCTTTTTTGCGCTGTCACTGTGCTGATCCTACTGTTTCAGCCTGTTTTCGCTGCCCAGAGTAGTGCCGAAAGCACAGCCGCTATTCCCGCACCCAGTGAGAATCTGGATCTTCGGCTGATTATCGATATCTCCGGCAGCATGCGCCGTACCGATCCGAATAATCTGCGTCAACCCGCCGTCACCCTGTTCAGTGAATTGGTACCCGAAGACAGCAAGGCCGGTGTCTGGACCTTTGGCCGATACGTCAACATGCTGGTGCCCAATAAGCCAGTGGACGAAGCTTGGCGTAGCCAGGTAAAAGCGGCCGCTGAAAAAATCAATTCAGTGGCGTTATTTACCAATATTGGTGGCGCCCTGGAAGTGGCCAGTGATGATTTTTATCAGGATCGTGACTTCAGCAATACCCACTTTATTCTGCTAACGGATGGGCTGGTGAATATTGACCCATCGGAAGCTGCTGACCGGGCTGAGCGTGAGCGTATTCTGGGGCCGGTACTGGAGCGTTTTGTTGAGCAAGGAGCCCGGATACACCCCATTGCCCTGTCTGATGAGGCGGATTTCCCATTATTGGAAACCTTGGCTGTACGTACCGGCGGGCAATTCAATATTGCCCATACCGACGCTGAGCTGACTAAGGCCATGCTACAGGCCTTTGCCGGCTCTGCCAGTAGTGATGAAGTCCCTTTGGCTGACAACCAATTCACTATAGACAGCACCGTGGAGCAGTTTACCGCCCTTATTTTCCGGGACCCTGGTGCTGACAGCATCCGTCTGCAAACCCCCTCTGGAAACACCCTTAACCGGAGTGATCGCAAAGATAACCTGCGCTGGTTAAGTACCCGTGAATACGACCTGATTACCCTGGACCAACCGGAAGAGGGTGAATGGCAGGTCAGCGGGTTAATCGGCACTGACAGCCGCATAAAAGTGGTGAGTCAGTTGCGTATGGTAGTCAGCCAACTGCCAAGACAGTTCTTCGCCTCAGATACCCTGCCACTGAGTATCGCTTTTTATGAAGATGGTGAGCTGATCACTGATCAGGAGCTGCTGGCGCTGATGGAACTGACGGTGGAAATCAGCACCGCAGAGGGCCGTAGCGGTACCCGGGTAGTGTCCGGCCCAGCCTCTGCTGCAGGGGTCTTCCGGGACGATATCAAGTTACTCCGTGACCCTGGAATGTATCAGGTAATGGTGCGGGCAGATGGCGGCACCTTTAATCGCAGCCACCGCCAGACCACGACACTGCGCCCACCCTTCGATGTGGAGTTGCAGGGGCAGGGCAGCGGCAATAACAGTGCCTACCAGCTGCTACTGAGACCCCGTGACCCTGGGCTCGATCTGTCCACTGTGAACGGTGAGCTGACCCTGACGATGCCTGATGGGGCTGAAGAGCGCCGCAACCTGGTGGCTAATGAGAATCGCACGGAGTGGGCTACTGAGCTTACCGGTCAAGCGGGACCAGGGGATTACCGCCTGGCACTGTCAATAGAGGGCAAGACCCAGCAGGGCCTGACAGTGGGCCAGACCATGGATACGGTACTGGCTCGTTTCCCCAGGGATGAAGAGCGCAGTAGCTATGCCAGGGTAACAGCAGCAAGCACTCTAGCTCCGGTTGCAGACGTGGTGGAGCCGTTACCTGAGCCGTCTGAACCCCAGGTTTCCCAAGACCCCAGATTCTCCCCGGAGCCCGTTACGGTGCCACAACCTGCTGATACAGCCATCGCAGAACCCCCTGAAACGGATGAACCCATCTGGCGCTGGTGGTGGCTGGCCATCATCATTCTGTTGCTGTTGCCCTTACTGGGTGGCCTGTGGTGGTGGCGTAAAAAAGCGTCTCAGGGAGACAATAAACCCACCAGTGATAATCCTGAAAGTAGAAGGGATGAAAGCGGTCAATCTGCGGCGGTAGACAGGGACAATGAAGACGCCATTGCCCCTCTGACCAGTGCCATTGCAACCCTTGACCATGAGCAGGAAGATGATCTGTTAACCGGAGAACCCCCGGAGCTATCTCCCATGGCAGATGAAACTGCTCCTGATAGCCTGGACCTCACTGAACCCTCCGAAACACCGGATTCAATGAATTCAGATGTTGATGTCCCTGAGAGTAGCGAGATCCCGGAGCTGTCTTCAGAGGACAGCCTGCAGTCAGAATCTGATCCCGAGGATC
>REBR01000002.1 GCA_007692645.1 Halomonadaceae bacterium
GTCACTACCTGCACTGGCCGTGGGTTACGGGGGGCGGCCAATGCCGCCAGCCCACCCCCCTGGGAATGCCCGGTGACAAAGAAGTTGTCTACCGGCAGTTCCAGCAACTCCAGGGCATCAATCAGGGCCAGCCGCGCCTGGCGATACTGGAACGGGGTAATTCCCATGGCCAGCATCAGGTTGGTGACCCCATCGAAGTGGTTGCTCCAATGGGTGCCCCGAATGGCCAGTATGGCCTCCAGGCCACCAGAGCCATGGCGGTTCTGCTGGGTGAAAAGTGCGGCATAAAAGCCGGTATCGGGGGGATTATAGACCCGCTCACGGTGCCAACCTGCTACCTTGGGGTCTTTCTGATACACCGCTTTGCAGCAACGGGCAAGATCAAGCACGCTGGTCATGGGACCTCCTTATCCCTGCTTCACCCACTCCTTGGGGTTAGGGCATACCCTGATAATAGCAAAAAAAAAACCGGTTCCGGGTAAAACCCGGAACCGGTTCTTACTGCCTCTTTTGCCAGGGAGGACTGACCGCCAAACTAGCGTTCAACGATGGCAGTAACCCCTTGACCACCGGCTGCGCAGATGGAAATGAGCACCCGGCCCTTACCTTTCTGCTCCAGCAGTTTGGCCGCGGTAGCCAGAATCCGTGCGCCAGTGGCGGCAAAGGGGTGACCCACTGCCAGACTGCTGCCTTTCACATTCATCTTGCTGCGATCAATGCTGCCCAGGGGGGCTTTAAGGCCGAGTTTTTCTTTACAGAAGGTGGGGTCTTCCCAGGCTGCTAGGGTGGACAGCACCTGAGAGGCGAAGGCTTCATGGATTTCATAGAAATCAAAATCCTGCAGGGTCAGACCGGCCTTTTCCAGCATGCGCGGTACCGCGTAGGCCGGGGCCATCAGCAGACCTTCTTTCTTGTCGACAAAGTCCACTGCGGCCACTTCCGAATGGGTCAGGTAGGCTTTCACCTTCAGTTTGTGGGCCTTGGCCCAGTCTTCACTGGCCAGCAGCACGGTTGAGGCGCCGTCGGTGAGTGAGCTGCTGTTGGCAGCGGTCATGGTGCCTTTTTCCTTGTCGAACGCCGGCTTAAGGCTGGCCAGTTTTTCCAGCTTGGAATCGGCACGCAGAATATTGTCTTTTTCCAGACCCGCCATGGGGGTGATCAGGTCTTCAAAGAAACCTTCGTCGTAGGCGGCCGCCAACTTCTGGTGGCTTTCCAGGGCCAGCTGGTCCTGGTCTTCCCGGCTGATGTTCCACTCATGGGCGGTGATCTGCTGGTGACCACCCATGGACAGGCCGGTGCGGGGCTCACTGTTTTCCGGAATCGCAGGCACCAGGTGCTTGGGCCGGATACGGGCGGCGATTTTCAGACGCTCCCCGGCAGTCTTGGCCCGGTTCAGGTCCAGCAGGATTTTGCGCAGGCCTTCGTTGACGCCAATGGGTGCATCAGAGGTGGTGTCGGTACCGCCGGCAATGCCGGAGTCGATTTGCCCCAGGGCAATTTTATTGGCCACCAGAATCGCCGCTTCCAGGCTGGTGCCGCAGGCCTGTTGCACATCATAGGCGGGAGTTTCCGGTGACAGGCCAGAACTGAGTACGCTTTCACGGGTCAGGTTAAAATCCCGGGAGTGTTTAATCACCGCCCCGGCCGCCACTTCCCCCAAACGCTCGCCGCTGAGGCCATAACGGTCCACCAGCCCACGCATGGCAGCAGTGAGCATGTCCTGGTTGCTCAGGTTGCTGTAAACGCTGTTAGAGCGGGCAAAGGGAATCCGGTTGCCGCCGAGGATGGCCACCTTGCGGGGCGCGTTGCCATTGCTTTTGCGGGGGGCTGCTTTTTTGGGGGTGCTTTCTGTTTGTGCCATAACCTGGATCAATCCTTGTGGGTGGAAGCGGGTGTATTGTGATGCAGTGTAGTGGCCTTAGCGGTACGCTCATTGGCTGGCCTGACGTGGGGCAAGTCCGACCCAGTCAATTGAATACGGCCAATAGGCCCTAAGATAGACGCTAATTCGACATTTACAGTAACTGCATGAATGCCCGGATAGCGGGGCGGCAGTCGCAAAACGTGCATATTTTCCAATAGTATCCCTAACCATTAAAATCCAAAACCTTTATAAGGAGCCGTTATGTCGGACCTCTATCTGAAATTTGCCAACAGCCCACTGGGAAAGCAGGCAGTCAGCTCCCTGGGGCTGCCAGCCCCACAGCCTCTGGAACGCTGGCAGCGCAGTGACCAGCCGTTTATCGAAGGTGACGTGCTGTTGGGTGCCGGACCGGCCCCCCGTGCCCTGGCCACCCTGGCGGACATTCTCAAACAAAGCGCCGCTACCCTGTATTACCCGAAAGGCAGTGATCAGTTGGCTGCCTCCGGTGAACTGGCCCAATCTCACAAGGCAAAAGTCCTGGACCTGACCGCAGAAGAGGCACCGAAACAGTCGTTTAAGGCCCTGGTACTGGATGCCACCGGCATTAAGGACACCACTGAGCTGCGCTGCCTGTATGACTTTTATCACCCCACCATTCGTAACCTGGCCCGCAATGGCCGGGTACTGGTGATTGGCATGGACCCGGTGCATTGCAAGCAGCCAGCC
>REBR01000178.1 GCA_007692645.1 Halomonadaceae bacterium
GTGTGGCAGGGCGAAAAACCGGGGGGGAAACCCGCACCCGGATTCGCCAGAGTTGGGTGAGCATCGCTTCCTGGCGTAACGCCGGCAGCAGGGCCCGTTGCTGAAAGCGGACCTGGCTTGCCAGGGTGGCATTGGGCACGATCAGCGTCAGTTCACCATTCTGTATGCCGCCGAGACGGCATTTCCCCACCAGCTTTTCCGGCAGCAGTGCCTGCACGCTGTCTTCCAGGCTGCGATGCTGTTCTGCCCGTTCCAACAGGCCCCGTAACCGCTGATCCTTGGCCTGCTGCAGGGGGTTGACGGGTTTGCGTGAGCGGGTCATGGGGGCGGTCTCCCTGGGTGTTGGCTAAGAGTGACTGTGAGTGTGGAATGCTGGCTGGTCGATATATGGACAGTGCGGTGCTAATATGTGAAGTAAGTCTCATTATTAGGCTGTGGCCCTGTGGGCATCTGCAAGTCAACTGACACAACAGGGTAGCATCTCAGCACACCGTTACAGGGTCACTACACAATGCCTCGGGTAAGCGCTCTGGATATTTTCTAGAATACCAGCAAGAGCGGGTATTGACAGCACTGTCATGGGCCTGGTGGCAAACTAAAGACGATCTACAGGTAAACCTATGCATGTAATGCTCTTCTCCAACAGTCACGGTCAGCCGCGGCAATTTCACTTCGGGCCTCTGCTGGGGGCAATGGTAATTGCAGTACTGATAAGTCTGGCCGTTGCCGGTGGAGCTCTGGGCTGGTTTTTGGGTCAGTCAGCGGGTATCAGCCATGCGGATGCCGGTTACCTGGAGCGGGTCGCACAGTGGCAGTACAAGGTGGAGGCTGAGTCCCAGGCAGTGGCTGATCTGGAGCAGGATATGGGGCGCCAGATCGATGCCATGACCTTGCGGCTGGGCCAGTTGCAGGCGCGGATGTTACGCCTTGATGCCCTGGGAGAGCGGCTGGTGGTTGCTGCGGATATCGGTAACGATGAATTTGATTTCTCTGCAGTGCCTGCCATGGGTGGTCCTGAACCTGCTGAAGGGGGCGAGTCCTACACCATGGAAGATCTCGAGACCCGTATCGGTTCCCTGGGGGGCCGTATTGGTAGCCGCGCCAAGCAGCTGGAATTGCTGCAAAGTCTGATTGCCAACGAAACCCTGGAAGATGCCCGCCATGTAGAAGGGCGTCCGGTAACTTGGGGCTGGCTTTCCTCCAAGTACGGTTACCGTGAGGATCCGTTTCACGGCCGCCGCACCTGGCATTCCGGAGTGGATATTGCCGGCAGAGAAGGGGGTGATGTGATCTCCGTGGGGGCTGGCGTGGTGACCGTGGCGGAAGACCGTGGCGGTTATGGTTTCTTTATTGAAATCAAACACGGTGACGGTTTGGTTACCCGCTATGCCCATGCCAAGGAGTTGCTGGTGAGTCCCGGGCAGGTTGTTGAGAAAGGGGAGCTGATTGCTCTGATGGGTTCAACCGGTCGTTCCACAGGCCCCCACGTGCATTTTGAGGTGCTGCAAGACGGTACCCGGCAAGACCCGGAAATCTACATGCAGCGGGCGGGGCGCTGATCCCCGGCAGGTGAATTACCTGTTTATATCGTCTTTGTGAAATCATTACCTGCCTATGTTGCCCCGTCCCGGGGCTGCTCGCTTTTACCATCACAGGATTAGCGTTAGAATGCTTGCCTTGTTTCGGGCGGCAGTAGCCCGTTTTCCTGAATGCGCCCCCCTTGGCGACGTAGCAGAGCGTTACCGATCTGTTTCCGTCCATGGCGCCGTCACCAAAAAGTAGTCATTAACTATGTTCTCAAAGCTGGCAACCCGATTATTTGGTAGTAAAAACGCGCGCGAAATCAAACGCATGCGTAAGCTTGTGGAGCGCATTAATAGCATGGAGCCGGAATTGGAGAAGCTCTCCGACGAACAGCTCCAGGCAATGACGCCAACCCTTAAAGAACGGCTTGCCCAGGGAGCTACCCTGGACCAGATCCTTCCGGATGCCTTTGCCGTTGTCCGTGAAGGCAGTCGCCGGGCCCTGGGTTTGCGGCACTTTGATGTGCAGCTGATTGGTGCGGTGACCCTCCATGAGGGCCATATTGCGGAAATGCGCACTGGTGAAGGTAAAACCCTGGTGGCGACCCTGGCGATTTATCTCAACGCCCTGGCGGGTAAAGGGGTGCATCTGGTCACTGTGAATGACTACCTGGCCCGCCGGGACGCAGAGTGGATGGGGCAGCTGTATCGCTTTCTCGGTCTGGAGGTGGGTGTAGTAGTTTCCGGCCAGAGCCCGGAAGAAAAGAAAGCCGCTTACCAGGCTGACATCACCTACGGCACCAACAACGAGTTCGGTTTCGACTACCTGCGGGACAACATGGCCTTCAGCACTGAAGAGAAAGTGCAGCGTGGCCTGCACTTTGCCATCGTAGATGAAGTGGACTCCATTCTTATTGATGAAGCCCGAACCCCCCTGGTGATCTCCGGGGCGGCAGAAAACAGTGCCGAAATGTACCGGGCTGTGAACAAGCTGATCCCCCATCTGACCCGTTCCACCATTGTGCCGGAAAGCGCCAAATCCGAAGAAGTGCCGGATGGTGACTACATCATTGACGAAAAAGCCCGTACCGCGGATCTTACTGAGCAGGGTCACGAAAAAGTTGAGCAACTGCTGCGGGAAGCAGAGCTGCTCGAAGAGGATTCCAGCCTGTATTCCGCTGCCAACCTGGGTTTGTTGCACCATGTGCATTCCGGGCTGCGGGCCCACCACCTGTTCCACCGTAATGTGGATTACATCCTGCAGGAAGATCAGGTGGTCATTGTTGACGAACACACCGGCCGCACCATGGCAGGCCGGCGCTGGAGCGACGGCCTGCATCAGGCCATTGAGGCCAAAGAAGGGGTGGATGTCAAGTCTGAGAGCCAGACCCTGGCCTCTACTACCTTCCAGAACTTTTTCCGCATCTACCAGAAGCTGGCGGGTATGACCGGCACCGCCGACACGGAAGCCTTCGAATTCCGCCAGATCTACGGCCTGGATGTGGTGTGTATTCCCACCAACCAGCAGGTGCGGCGCACGGATTACAATGACCTGATTTTCCTGACGCCGGATGAGAAGTACCAGGCCATTATTGATGAAGTGAAAGATGTTACCGCTGAAGGTCGTCCCGTGCTGGTGGGTACCGCCTCCATTGACACCTCAGAGGTGATGTCTGGCCTGCTGAAAAAGGCCGGTATCAAGCACAACGTCCTGAACGCCAAGCAGCATGACAGTGAGGCGACCATCATTGCCCGTGCCGGGGAGCCCGGCACCGTGACCATTGCCACCAACATGGCGGGCCGTGGTACGGATATCGTGCTGGGTGGTAACTGGCAGGCTGAAGTGGCTGACCTGGGTGAAGACGCCACAGGGGAAGCCATTGAAGCGGTCAAAGCCGACTGGCAGCAGCGCCACGACAGGGTAGTGGAAGCCGGTGGTTTGCATATCATCGGCACCGAGCGGCACGAATCCCGCCGTATCGATAACCAGCTCCGGGGCCGTGCCGGGCGTCAGGGGGACCCGGGTTCATCCCGTTTCTTCCTGTCCCTGGAAGATGACCTGATGCGCATCTTTGCCCCTGACCGGGTGAAAAACATCATGCAGGCCCTGGGCATGAAGAAGGGTGAGGCCATTGAGCACCGCATGGTCACCAACTCCATCGAAAAAGCCCAGCGCAAGGTGGAAGGCCGTAACTTCGATATCCGCAAACAGTTGCTGGAATACGATGATGTGGCCAACGACCAACGCAGCGTGATTTATGAGCAGCGTAACGAGATCATGGACGATGAAGACATCTCCGAGATGCTCAATGCCCTGCGGGAAGAAGTGGTGGATAACACCATCAGCCGCTTTATTCCCCCCCAAAGCATGCCTGAGCAGTGGGAGATTCCGGCCCTGGAGCGTCACCTGGAAACTGAATTTGCCCTCAAGCTGCCGGTACAGCAGTGGCTCGATGAAGACGAGACAATGTTTGAGGAAGGCCTGCGGGAGCGCATCCTGAAGGCGGTTATCGAGGATTACCAGGCCAAGGAAGACCTGATTGGCAGCGCCACCATGCGCCGCCTGGAGAAGCAGGTGTTCCTACAGGTGCTGGACCGGTTATGGAAAGAGCACCTGTCGAACATGGACCACCTGCGCCGGGGTATACACCTGCGGGGGTATGCTCAGAAGAACCCCAAGCAGGAATACAAGAAAGAAGCATTTACCCTGTTTCAGGAAATGCTGGAATCCATCAAGGAAGACGCTATCCGGGTGCTGTCCCATGTACGGGTGCAGCGTCAGGAAGAGCTGGATGAGATGGAGCGCCGGCGTCGGGAAGAGCTGGCCCGTGAACTGGCCGGTGCCCGTGCCCGCCACGAACAACAGAACACCCCGGCCATGGCCGGTGCCAACGGCGGCGATGATGACAGTCGTCCTGCTCAGGGCCCCCAGGGTACGCCTTTTGTACGTGATGGCCGTAAGATCGGCCGCAACGAACCCTGCTGGTGTGGGTCCGGCAAGAAATACAAACAGTGTCACGGCAAACTGGAATAAGGGCAGACCATGGCCATTGGTGAAGCACCCCTGCCGGATTTTTATCCGGTCCCGGGAGTCCGGCTCGGGGTAGCCGCGGCAGGCATCCGTAAAGCCGACCGGGATGATCTGGTCATCATGGAGTTGGCTCCGGGCAGCCAGGTGGCAGGGGTGTTTACCCGTAACCGCTTCTGCGCAGCGCCGGTATTGGTGGCAAAGGAACACCTGCAGCAAAGCGCGCCCCGCTACCTGTTAATCAATACCGGCAATGCCAATGCGGGTAACGGTGAGCAGGGCATGATGGATGCCCGGCGCTGCTGTTCAGCCCTTGCTGAGGCCAGCGGTGCTGATGCGGGGCAAGTATTGCCGTTTTCCACCGGGGTGATTGGTGAGGCATTGCCGGTGGCCGCCATTGAAGCGGGGATTCCCGCAGCCCTGGCCAATCTTCAAGACAATAACTGGGCCCGTGCCGCTTCAGGCATCATGACCACTGATACCCGCCCCAAGGGGGCAACCCGGCGTATCACCCTGGGGGGTGAGCCGGTGACTCTGTCCGGTATCAGCAAGGGGGCCGGCATGATCCGCCCCAACATGGCCACCATGCTGGCCTTTGTGGCCACCGATGCGGCCATTGCCCCTGATCTGCTGCAGCAACTGGTGTCTGAGCTGGCGGAGGAGTCTTTTAACCGCATTACCGTTGATGGGGACACCTCCACCAATGATGCCTGCGTGGTGGTAGCCACAGGCCAGAGTAACGCTGCCCCGGTCACTGCAGGCTCACCGTTGCTGCCGGTGCTGCGGGAAGCCATGTTGTCCCTGTTGCAGGAGCTCTCACAGGCGATTGTGCGGGACGCGGAGGGGGCCACCAAGTTTGTGACTGTCACCGTGGAGCAGGCAGCGACCCGGCAGGATGCCCTGAACATAGCCTATGCAGTGGCTGAATCCCCCCTGGTGAAAACCGCCCTCTATGCCTGCGACCCCAACTGGGGCCGGATTCTGGCCGCTGTGGGCCGGGGCGGTGTGGATGATCTGGATGTGTCCGCAGTGGCTATCTACCTGGATGATGTGCGCATTGTGCATCAGGGGGGGCGTGACCCTCAGTACCGGGAAGCCCAGGGTCAGGCGGTCATGGATCGCAGTGAAATCGGTATTCGCATCTGTCTCGGCATGGGCACCGTGAAGGAGCGGGTATGGACCTGTGACTTTTCCCATGAATACGTCACCATCAACGCTGAATACCGTTCCTGAATGACCGTTGCGCCGGGCTTTGTTCATGTGGTGGTTGCGGTGGTTCGTCAGCATGATGGCCCGGATGCCCCGGTATTGGTTGCCCGTCGCCATCAGGATGCCCATCAGGGCGGCCTGCTGGAGCTGCCCGGGGGCAAAGTGGAACCGGGGGAGTCACCCCAGGGAGCCCTGTGCCGGGAATTGCAGGAAGAGTTGGGGCTGACCGTGGTACCTGCTCATCTGACCCCGCTGATTCAGGTACAGCATGATTACGGGGACCGCCGGGTGCTGCTGGATGCCTGGACCGTGGAGCGCTTTACTGGCACGCCTCGGGGGCGAGAAGGTCAGCCTTTGCAGTGGATGCTCCCCGGGGCATTGCAGGATACGGATTTCCCCGTTGCTAACCGGGGTATTATTCGCGCCATTCAGTTACCCCGCACATTGCTGATCACCGGCTCTGCCACGGATCAAGACCGGCTTGAGAGGCTGCGCCAGAATCTGGCGGCTGCCCCGGAAGGCCTGTGCCTGTTCAGGGCCCCTGAGCTGAACCCCCAGAGCTACCGTGAGAGCTGTGCAGCGCTTTTGCCGATCTGTGAGTCCCTGTCGGTGGCGCTAATGCTCCATGGTGACCCGGCACATTTGGCGTTGTGCCCCCAAGCCGCCGGCGTGCATTTACCCTGGCAGTGGGCCAAGACCCTTGCTGCAAGACCCATAGCCGATGGTTACTGGCTGGGGGTTTCCTGCCATAACCCAGCTGAGTTGGCCCACGCTCAGGGGATCGGGGCGGACTATGCCACCCTGTCACCGGTGAACGTCACCGCCAGCCATCCCGGTGCTGGGGCTATGGGCTGGGAGGCTTTTGCCGCCCAGGTCAGTGCAGTGAACCTGCCGGTGTATGCCCTGGGGGGATTGACCAGGGAGCAGCTTCAGGATGCCCGCCGTCATGGGGCTCAAGGGGTTGCAGGTATCCGTTTCTGGTGGGACGCTTAAGTGCATACAGATAACCAACAGGACAGACCCATGAACACACTGACCCACCTGGATGAGACCGGCGCTGCAAATATGGTGGACGTGGGTAGCAAGCCCGTAACAGCCCGTGAGGCAAGGGCGGAGTGCCGCATCACCATGTTGCCCGCCACCCTGGAGTTGATACTGGCCGGAGAGCACCCCAAGGGGGATGTGCTGGCCACGGCCCGTATTGCCGGTATTATGGCGGCGAAAAAAACCCACGATCTGATTCCTCTTTGCCATGCCCTTAACCTGACCTCTATCAAGGTGCTACTGGAGCCACTGGCAGAGGGCAACGGGGTGCGCATTGAAGCCCGCTGTCGTCTTGACGGTAAGACCGGGGTAGAGATGGAGGCATTAACGGCGGCTTCGGTGGCAGCACTCACTTTGTATGATATGTGCAAGGCAGTGGACCGGGGCATGATCATCGATGGCACCCGGGTGCTGGAGAAGCGCGGTGGCCGTTCAGGGCATTGGCAGGCGGATTGACCTGCCAATGCCCTGGCATTCTGTTAGAATCCCTCCCCCTGCTAAAGCTGCGAGGCCCCCTGTGATTGTTCGATATGTGCAAAGCTGCCGTCTGCCGACTCCTTTCGGTGTCTTTGATATGCACGGCTTCGATGAAGTGGACACGGGTAAAGAGCACATTGCCCTGACCCTGGGGACGGTAAACGATGGTGCACCGGTGCTGGGTCGAACCCATTCCGAGTGCCTTACCGGAGACGCCCTGTTTAGTATGCGCTGTGACTGTGGTTATCAGCTGGAAGAGGCGTTGCGCAGTATTGCCCTGGAGGGGCGGGGGATTCTCATGTATCTGCGCCAGGAGGGCCGGGGTATTGGGCTGCTGAACAAGATTCGCGCCTATCATCTGCAGGACCAGGGAGCGGATACCGTGGAAGCCAATGAACGGCTCGGCTTTGCGGCAGATCTGCGGGACTACAGCATGTGCCGTGACATCCTGGAGCACCTGGGTATCGCTTCCCTGAAACTGATGACCAACAATCCCCGTAAAGTGGAAGCCCTACGCTCACTGGGTATTGATGTGCATGAGCGGGTGGCACTGCAGGTGGGGCGTAACCCCCACAACGAGGGCTACCTGGACACCAAGCGGGCCAAGCTCGGCCATTACTTCACTACCCACCAGGACGACGATCCAGGCACCCCCTGAGCGGCTTCATTAGTGCCGCCCGGAAGTACCGTTATCGGGCTGCCACATCCAGTGAGTGGCGGGAGGCGGCCAGCCGGCTCTGGCAACGTTCGATGGCGGTGCGAATACCGGCTTCATCCAGTCCACACTCCGCCAGCTGCTCTGCTGGCTTGCCGTGATCGATAAAACGATCCGGCAGCCCCAGGGGTAATACCCGCACCAGTATGCCTTGCGTCGCCAGGTACTCCATTACCCCACTGCCTGCCCCACCGGCCACCACGTTTTCTTCCACGGTTACCAGCAGATCATGGTCACGGGCCAGTTGCTCGATCAGATCATTGTCCAGGGGTTTTACAAAACGCATATCCGCCACGGTGGCATTCAGGCTTTCTGCGGCTTTCAGGGCCGGTGAGACCATGGATCCGAAGGCCAGTATGGCAACCTCACGCCCTTCCCGTAACAGCCGGCCACGGCCGATTTCGAGGGTTTCCAGGCCCGGTTCAATAGCCACCCCTGGACCGGTGCCCCGTGGGTAACGCACAGCGGCCGGGCTGCCACAGGTGTGGCCGGTAGACAACATCAGACGGGTTTCATTTTCATCGGCGGGGGCCATTACCACCATATTGGGAATACAGCGCAGGTAGCTCAGGTCAAAGGCCCCCGCATGGGTGGGTCCGTCTTCCCCTACCTGACCGGCCCGGTCAATGGCAAACAGCACCGGCAGGTTCTGGATCGCCACATCATGAATCAGCTGGTCATAGCCCCGTTGTAAAAACGTGGAATAAATTGCCACTACCGGGTGAGCACCGTCACAGGCCAGGCCGGCAGCCAGGGTCACCGCATGCTGCTCGGCAATGGCCACATCGTAGTAACGCTCCGGAAAACGCTCAGAGAATGCCACCAGATCAGAGCCTTCCCGCATGGCCGGGGTAATGCCCACCAGTTGCGGGTCCTGCTCGGCCATATCACAGAGCCACTGACCAAACACATTGGAATATTTGGGTTGTTTTGGCTTGCTGGCGGGAGCCGGGGTCGCCGGTTTCACCGGTGGTTTGGGCTCAATCTTGTTAATGGCATGGTAGCCCACCGGGTCTGCCTCGGCAGGGGCGAAGCCCTTGCCCTTGGTGGTGACTACATGCAGAAACTGGGGGCCATCCAGATCATGAATGTTGCTCAGGGTTTCCACCAGCAGGGGCAGGTCATGACCATCAATAGGGCCAATGTAATTAAAGCCCAGCTCCTCAAACAGGGTGCCAGGGGCGATCATGCCTTTAAAGTGTTCTTCCGTGCGCCGGGCCAGGGCTTTCAGAACCGGCGTGCCGGAGAGCACCTTTTTACTGCTGTCCCGCATGTGATGGTAGGTGCGACTGGCCAGAATGCGGGCGAAGTAACTGGAAAGCCCCCCCACATTGTGGGAAATGGACATGTCGTTATCGTTCAGGATTACCAGTAGGTCGGCTTTTTCATGGGCCGCGTGGCTCAGGGCTTCAAAGGCCATACCGGCAGTCATGGCGCCGTCGCCCATTACCGCAATGCTTTTGCGTTTGCGCTGCTGTAGCCGGGCTGCCAGAGCCATGCCCAGGGCCGCGCTAATAGAGGTGCTGGAGTGGCCAACACCAAAGGTGTCATAGGGGCTTTCTTCCCGGTTGGGAAAGGCTGCCAGGCCCCCTTTGCGGCGTATCCCCGTGAGCTGTTCCCGCCGGCCGGTGAGGATTTTGTGGGGATAAGCCTGGTGGCCCACATCCCATACCAGCCGGTCATCCGGGGTGTTGAACACATAGTGCAGTGCCAGGGTCAGCTCCACGACCCCGAGGCCCGCGCCAAAGTGCCCGCCGGACTGACCCACGGACCACAACAGAAAGGCGCGCAGCTCCAGAGCCAGCTGCGGCAACTGTTCCGGGTCCAGTTGCCGCAGTTGCGACGGGTCGTCAATGCCCGCAAGCAACGGGGTGTGAGGCCGGCGAGGGGGAATTTCCTGAAAAACGTAGCTATCCTGCATTCGGTTCGGTCGCTGTCACTTGAGTAATATTGTCAGTGTGCCGTCAGGCGTTATGCTCACCACCATAGGCGGGCAGCTCACATGGAGTATTGTACGGCTAGTAGGTCCGTTGGACCACGAAATCGGCGATCTCGAGTAAAAGCCGGCTGTCTCCCCGGTGGCCGTCAAGACTGCTGCGGGCTTCATCATGAAGTTCCTGCAGGCGCAGCCGGGCCCCGGTCAGCCCCAGCAGAGCCGGGTAAGTGAGTTTGTGCTGATGGTAGTCCGAGCCCTGGGGCTTGCCAATGACCTGGGTGCTGCCTTCCACGTCAAGAATGTCATCTTTGACCTGGAACGCCAGGCCAATTGCACTGCCGAAGTGGCTCAGGCTGGTCAGGGCCTGTGGGTCAGTAATACCGGCACTGAGAGCCCCCAGTTTCAGGGACGCTTCAATCAGGGCACCGGTCTTGAGGCGGTGAATCTTTTCCAGCTGAGCAGCATCCGGTGTCATGGCGGTAGCGGCCAGATCCATGGCCTGGCCCCCCACCATGCCACCATGCCCCACGGCTCTGGACAGCAGACAGACCATTTGCAGCCGAGTTTCCGCCGCAATGGCCACCGTCTCCCCCAATACCTGAAAGGCCAGTGCCTGCAGGGCATCCCCCGCCAGAATCGCGGTGGCCTCATCGAAAGCCACATGGCAGGTGGGTTGGCCCCGGCGCAGATCATCGTCATCCATGGCGGGCAGGTCGTCATGCACCAGGGAATAGGCGTGAATCAGTTCAACTGCCACCGCCGCTGGCATGGCCGCCTGATCACTGCCACCAAAAGTGTGGGCAGCAGCCCTTACCAGTGCCGGGCGAATCCGCTTGCCCCCACCAAGAGCCGCGTAGGCCATGGCCTGATGCAGCTGCTGGGGCGACTGATCAACCGGGGGCAGGCAGGCGGTCAGGGCCTGGTCCACCTGGTGCCGTGACTGCTGAAAGAAGTCATCCAGGGTCATTGGGCATCGACATCATTAAAGGGCCTGGTCTGCAAGCTGCCGTCCGGGCCCGCCAGCACCTGCTCCACCCGCTGCTCCGCGGCCCGCAGGGACTGCTGGCACTGGCGGGTCAATGTGACTCCCCGCTCAAAGGCTTTAAGGGCATCTTCCAGAGGCAGGTCTCCCTGCTCCAGCTGTTTCACCAGGGCTTCCAGCTGGCCAAGGCTGTCTTCAAAGGCGGGCATTGGCGGCGTCTTCTGTTGATTATCCTGGGTCATGCACGGGCGTCCTGGGTCGAAGGGGAGGTAGTGTGGTGGGCAGTATACCAGAGACTGGCCGGTACTTAAGAGGGGCTGGCCTGCCAGTGAAACCTGCGTTGCTCACCGGCAACACCGTCAGGGCCATAAGTCTGTTCGCTGACGCTGCATTGGCCCTGAGAATCCAGTGTTACCACTGTGGTGGCACGGGTGCCATAGCTGGGGTCACAGATAAACATGGGGGACAGCAACCGCTCCAGGGGCAGGCCGATGCCGGTATTCGGCAGGGCGTTATCTGTTGCCTGTTGATCATTGCGAAAGGCGCTGATGAGTGAGTCATGAAGTGCCTGGGTGCTCTCTGGCGTTTTACTCAGGCTTGACCCCAGGGCTTGCCGGGCAGCCTTAACTTTGGGCCAGCCACTGTTGAGCAGGCCATTGCTCAGGCCATGGATGCCGGGCTCCAGTGTACGGGCACAGGCAGCGTCTTCGCTGGTGTAACTCAGGGCCTGGAGTTGATCCAGTACCAGCAGATTGAAAGGTGCGTAACCGCTTTGCTCCTGACGCAGTTGTTCCAGACGCTGTATGGGATCGCCAGTGTTGGTCAGGGCCACGGGCAACTCACCCCGGGAGTATTCGGCCTGTTCTTTCAGGCCAGAGCGGTAGTTGGTCAGGGCAGTCAGCCGGCCTTCGGGAGATATGGCCAGCCAGGTGCCCCCGGAGCGCAGGTCCCGCCCTGCCAGGAGATTCTCTGATTGCCACCAGTCCATAGGGGCGGTGGGGCGTTCATGAAATTCATCCCGGTTGCCTACCAGGATCAGGGGGTAGTGGGGGTGGCTCTTATGGGCAAAGGCAATCAGGCACATGGCCACCTCCTGGTGCGGGGGTTAACAGGGTCCGCCACTGGCTGCGTCTCAGAGGCTGGCCATGTATGATAGCAGCCGTTTAGCAATGATGGGGATTCCGGGGCGGTGGTTGAAACAGTTGTACTCTATTTAGTGCTGGGAGCTTGTGCCGGCACCCTGGCCGGGCTTTTCGGCATTGGTGGTGGGCTGATCATAGTGCCGGTGTTGATCATCAGCCTGGCTCTGCAAGGGGTGGATGCCGCCGTGACTGCCCATATTGCCGTGGGCACCTCCCTGGCAACGGTAGTGTTTACCTCCCTGAGCTCCATTCGTACCCACCATAGGGCCGGAGCTGTGCGCTGGGATATTTTCCGCCCCATGGTGCTGGGTATTTTAGTGGGTGCTGCCCTGGGTGCCTTCACTGCGGGGGCCCTCAGCGGTGAATGGCTGCAGCGGATTATCGGCACCTTTGTTATCGTAGTGGCCCTGCAGATGGGTCTGCAGTGGCAGCCCAGAAGTGCCCGGCCGGTGCCTGGCAGGGGCGGGCTGAGTACTGCCGGTGGCGGTAT
>REBR01000106.1 GCA_007692645.1 Halomonadaceae bacterium
CCATTGCCCTGCGCTATGACGGCATCGGCGCCCCGGAGGTGACCGCCACTGGCCAGAACCAGCTGGCCCAGGACATGGTTGAACTGGCCAAATCCCACGGCATCCCCCTGTATGAAGACGCTGATCTGGCCGCGCTGCTAAGCAGATTGGATCTGGGGGAGGAAGTGCCTGAGACCCTGTATCGGGTCATAGCGGAGGTAATGGCGTATGCGTTTCATTTACAGGGAAAAACCCCGGCGGATGCCGGGAAGCCCCATCAGAACAATCAGACCCCGAAGCAGGACCCTGACGAGTAGCCGGTCTGCTTCAGGCGACAGAGTGCATACTGCTGCTGTAATCAGTGGAGCTATCACCAGGGGTTCGCCGGCGTAAGGCGGTTACCAGCTCCGCTTCAGGCCGGGAAATGCCGCAGGAATTCATCAGGTCATCGGTATTGGCGCCGAGTTCAACCAGCTTGGACGCTTCATCATAGGAGACCCGCAGCGGGTCATTCTGACGCATCTCTTCCAGGGCTCCGGCAAGTTGCAGTAAGGACTGTTCGCAGGCCATCACTCGACGCCCCACCCCCATACTGCCACTGCCGATGGCATGCATTTCACGTCCCAGATCATCCAGGCGCTGCTTGTAGCGCAGCTCCAGCTGAGCCGTTCGCCGGCGCTGTTGCCAGCCCTGCCAAAGCAACAGGGAAAACGCCAGGGCCGTGATTCCCCAGGGCAGCATTGCAGTCACTGAAGCATTCATCCGTCGATCTCCCCTTCGCCTTACAGCGAGTCAATTTCCGCCCACTCATCTTCCGTGAGCATTTTTTCAAATTCCACCAGGATCACCAGATCCCCATCCCGGTTGCAGACCCCCTGAATAAAGCGGGCACTTTCCACGTTACCCACATTGGGGGCTGTCTCAATTTCATTACGGCGCAGATAGACCACTTCCGCCACGGAATCCACCAGAATGCCGATCACCTGGTTATCTGCTTCCAGCACCACAATGCGGGTGGCATCAGACACTTCTGCATCCTGCAGGCCGAAGCGGCGGCGGGTATCAATAACCGTCACCACATTACCCCGCAGGTTAATAATACCGAGCACATAGTCTGGAGCGCCCGGGACCGGAGCAATTTCCGTGTAACGCAGGACTTCCTGAATCTGCATCACATTCAGGCCATAGGTTTCATCGTCCAGATGAAAGGTCACATACTGCAGTACCTCGTCATCACCGGCCTGAGCCTGCTGTTGTGCGGTGGTATGGGTCGCCATTTCCGTTCCTTAATTCTGGGCTTTGCCGGGGATCTATGACCCCATGGGAAGCTACTGTCAAAAATCTTGCGTTATTGCCCTGTCACTATAGTTCAGAGCACCTTTCATGCCAGTTTCGTTATGACAATAACCCACATGGCAGTGTAAAACTCAGCGGGACATATCCAGTTGGCTGCCCTTCTCTGCCTCAGCCAGCATGGCCGCCAGACGGGAAACGTCGAGCAGCGCGCACATATGCTCCCGCACCGTACCCGCCAGCCACTGGCGCCGACTGTTGGCGGTGCGCCATTTAACGTCTTCCGGCTGCACCGTAAAGGATTGGGCCACCTCATGGCAGGCCAGACCCCAGTGGCTGCCCTCAAGCCGGATCACAAACTGATAATCGCCACTGTCATCCCGGCGATAGCGCTCTGGCATCACCCAGCGGGCAGTATCTGCCACATTGATGGTCTTATCGCCGGCGCGCAACAGACCCATAAACCAGTCAGGGCGGCCAAACAGTGGCGTCAACTCAGCATCCAGGCGATGAATAGCCCCCAATAGCACCAGTGGGACGGCCAGTTGCAAACCCGCCACCCGGAAAATCAGGCATTCAAAGCCTTTCTGGGCCCAGGGGGGGCGCCCTTGTAGCCATTCCTGCTCACTCTCCAGGGGATCGGTGAGGCTGTCCGGGGCCTGATTCAGAGTCATCGCCGGAGCAGCCTCAGGCTCTGGTGTCAGTTGTTTTACCTCAGCAATCTCCGGGGCTTCCAGAACCACTGGAGCTAGCACCGGAGCCACCAGATTCACCTTTGCCACGGGCCGTTCCAGCAGGGTTACCGACGGTGAAACTTTAACCGGTGAAACCGGCGCCGGTGGGCTCGTGTAAGCTCTGGCAGGAGCAGCTCTGGGCTCATCCAGATACGGGTCCTGATCCCGGGGAACCGACAACAGGTCATCCAGATAGGCACTGATCACGGCTTGCGTATTACCAGGTGCATCTTTAGTCATCAGCAGACTCCAGGGCCATAGGCAGACATCCTCAACCGGTGGACCTGGCGGCGGACTGGGGCTCAAGGGGAACATCATGGCGGGTCTGGCTCACCAGATCATCCAGTAACCGGCGGTAAGCCCTCACCCCCTGGGAGGAAGGGGCCAGTGAAGAAGGAACCTGGCCCGCCTGACTGGCATCACGGAATTTGGTATCCACCGGTATGGCATAGCGCCAGAGTTCGTCCCCCTGCTCCCGGCGCAGACGGATCAGGCACTGACTCGATGCCTGGGTGCGGCGATCATACATGGTGGGGATAATGGTGTAGCTGA
>REBR01000001.1 GCA_007692645.1 Halomonadaceae bacterium
CCCGGTGTGCTGGGGGCCTGGCAATTGGGGTTTCTGGTGTTGGTATTGCTGGTGTCCCTTCGGGGCATTCATCAGGGTCTCGCCCGTTCGTTGCGGGTGGTTGTGCCGCTGATGCTGGTACTGACTCTGGTGCTATTGGCGTTTGCCCTGAGTGTCGGGGAGCCGGGACCGGTCATTGGCCGCCTGTTGTCCTTGGACTTTGCCGCTCTTGGCTGGCACGGGCTGCTGCAGGCCATGTCCCAGGCCTTCTACAGCGTCGGTGTCGCCACCGGGGCTATGTTGATGCTGGGTGCGTATATGCCCGGTTCTGGCTCGTTACGGCTGGCGGCCTGGGTGGTGGTGGTGGTGGATACCCTGGTGGCGGTGCTGGCAGCTATTGTGGTGTATTCACTGCTGCACCCCCTGGAGCTCAACCCCGGGGCTGGTTTCAGTCTGTTGTTCAATGGGCTGCCCCTGGCCCTGTCGGAAGGGGTGTCAGGCAGTGCTGCCACAGCCCAGCCCATGACCAGTTTGTTGTTTGTGCTGGTAGTGCTGCTGGCCTGGAGTTCCGCCATTATTGTGCTGGAACCCCTGGTGGCCTGGCTGATGGCCCGCACCGGTTTGTCGCGGTTTTTGTCTGTGGCGCTGCTGCTGGTTCTGATCTGGGTGGTGGGGCTGGGTAGCATTCTGTCCTTTAATCACTGGTCAGAGGCCACCTTCCTGGGCAAAGGTCTGTTTGCCTGGCTTAACCTGCTGGCAGCGGGGGTGCTGATGCCGCTGGTGGGTCTGGGTCTTGCTGTGTTTCTCGGCTGGGTGCGCCCGGCATTGTTGAACCGCCAGGGGCTGGTGCTGGGTTACCCCGGCTTTTTTATCTGGCAATGGCTGATCCGTTGGCTGGTACCTGTGGTCATGGTGATACTGATCATTTACGCGGTCTGGAACTTTTATGCATAAAACCATTGAGCGCAGTGCCCTGGTGCGCCATTCCGCAGGGCGAATGTTTGCTCTGGTCAATGATGTGGCGGCTTATCCGGAGTTTCTCCCCTGGTGCAGTGCTGCCCAGGTGCATGAGTCCGGTCCTGAGCAGTTGCTGGCGTCACTGGAGGTGAGCAAGGGAATGGTGAAACAGCGTTTTACCACCCGTAATCAGTTGCAGGAGCCGGGGCGTATTGCCATGGAGTTAGTGGATGGCCCTTTTACCCAGCTCAGTGGTGAATGGCTGTTCCAGTCCCTGAATGATGAGGCCTGTAAGGTGGTGCTGGTGTTGCAGTTTTCTCTGCAGGGGCGGGTCACCCGAGCGGCCTTTGGCAATGTATTCAGCCAGGCCGCCAATACCATGGTGGATGCATTCTGCCGCCGGGCTGACGTGGTTTATGGCAAGGGTGTTATAGGAACAGGGCTGCGTTAATGGGGACGATCAGGGTAGAGGTGGCTTACGCCAGGCCGGAGCGGCAATTGATTGTGCCGGTTACCCTGCCTGCCGGCAGCACGGTGCACGAGGCGGTGCTGCAGTCGGGCATTATGGAACAGTTTCCGGAGATTGATCTTGCCACCCAGGCCATGGGTATTTTTGGCCAGGGGGTTAAAGACCCGGCGTCACACCTTCTTAAGGAGGGTGACCGGGTGGAGATCTACCGGCCGCTGATTATTGACCCCAAGCAGGCCAGGGCGGACAGAGCCCGAAAAGGCTAGTGTTCCGTCAGGTTAGTTGGCCGGTGTTTCAGGAAGCAGATTTGCGCTGTGACGCAGGTAGCGGTCATCTTCGTAGTAAATAGTAATCCGCTGGCGCTCAATATCCCCACCCGCACGCTGGAAGGTGTACAGGTAATGCTCCCGGTTGGGGTTGATGGTGCTGCGGGTGAGAGGTGTCCCCAGCAGTTCATGCACGTCGTTGCGGGTCATGGTGGGGTTTAGAAGCTCAAGGTCTTCTGTATCCACGATGTTGCCCTGCTGCACGTTAATCTTGAAAACACCGGGAAAACAGCCGGCCAGAGTCAGGCTTAGCAGTATCAGGCAGAGCTGCCGGGAGAGCTTTTGCATCGGGGATTGTTATCCTCTAACGTTAAAAACACTTGCCGGGACGGGCCAACGGCAGGCTATGTCGGTTATCATAACGGAACGTTTTACGTTCACCAAAGGGCGAATTGCAGCATGGCAACAGAAAACACTGAGTTACGCAAGGCGGGTCTGAAAGTCACGCTGCCACGAGTGAAAATTTTAAGCATCCTGGAAAGTGCCGAAGAGCACCACCATCTGAGTGCTGAAGATGTCTACCGCAAGCTGCTGGAATCCGGTGATGATGTGGGTCTTGCCACTGTTTACCGGGTACTGACCCAGTTTGAAACAGCGGGTCTGATCCTACGCCACAATTTTGAAGGTGGCCATGCTGTTTTCGAAATGGCAGGGGATGAGCATCATGATCATATGGTCTGCACCCAAAGTGGCCATGTGGTGGAGTTTTTTGATGATGTTATTGAAGAACGGCAGCGCCAGATAGCTGAAGACCATGGTTATGAGTTGGTGGATCACAGCCTGATTCTTTATGTGAAGCCCCGGA
>REBR01000084.1 GCA_007692645.1 Halomonadaceae bacterium
GACCAGCAGTACCTGCGTACCCCGGCAGAGATGATCGCGCTGTTTGAGGATATTCCGGAAGCCATCGAGAATACCCTGGAAATTGCCCGCCGCTGCACGGTGAACGTCACCATGGGCAAGATCTTCCTGCCCCAGTTCCCGATCCCTGATGGCCTGACGGAAGATGAGTTCTTCCGCAAAGTCTCTGAAGAGGGCCTGGAAGGGCGCCTGAAAACCATTCTCGACCCGGCTCACCCGGATTACGAGACCGACCGGGCCCGGTATTTTGAGCGGCTGGATTTTGAGCTTAACGTCATCATCCAGATGGGCTTCCCCGGTTACTTCCTGATCGTTATGGACTTTATCAAGTGGGCCAAAGAGAACGGCGTGCCCGTGGGCCCCGGCCGTGGTTCCGGTGCCGGCTCCCTGGTGGCCTACTCCCTGCTGATCACCGACCTGGACCCGCTGCAGTACGACCTGCTGTTTGAGCGCTTCCTGAACCCGGAACGGGTATCCATGCCGGACTTTGACGTGGATTTCTGCATGGAAGGCCGTGACCGGGTCATTGCCTATGTGTCGGAGCAGTACGGCAAGGAAGCTGTGTCCCAGATCATCACCTTCGGCACCATGGCCGCCAAGGCGGTGGTGCGGGACGTGGCCCGGGTTCAGGGCAAGTCCTATGGCCTGGCAGACAAGATGTCGAAAATGATCCCCTTCGACCCGGGCATGACCCTGGCCCGGGCGATTCAGGAAGAGCCGGCCCTGTTTGATTTCCTGGAACAGGACGAGGAAGCCCAGGAAATCTGGGAGATGTCCCTGAAACTTGAAGGTGTGATCCGAAACGCCGGTAAGCACGCCGGTGGTGTGGTCATTGCCCCCACCAAACTCACGGACTTCAGCCCCCTTTACTGTGAAGAGGGGGGTGGCAGCGTCGTCACCCAGTTCGACAAGAACGATGTGGAAGAAGCCGGTCTGGTGAAGTTTGACTTTCTGGGTCTGCGCACCCTGACCATCATCGACTGGGCACTGGAGATGGTGAACACTCGCCGGCGCAAAAAGGGCGAGAGTGACCTGAACATCGAGTCCATCCCCCTGGACGACCGCAAGTCTTTTGAGCTGCTGAAAAAGGCGGAAACCACCGCGGTATTCCAGCTGGAATCCCGGGGCATGAAAGACCTGATCCGCCGCCTGATCCCGGACTGCCTGGAAGACATGATCGCCCTGGTGGCCCTGTTCCGCCCCGGCCCGCTGCAAAGTGGCATGGTGGACGACTTTATTGACCGTAAGCACGGCAAGCAGAAAGTCTCTTATCCTCATCCAGACTTTCAGTACGAGCCCTTAAAACCCATTCTTGAGCCCACCTACGGCATCATCCTGTACCAGGAACAGGTGATGCAGATTCCCCAGGTGATGGCCGGTTACAGCCTGGGTAGCGCCGACATGCTGCGCCGGGCAATGGGTAAGAAAAAGCCCGAGGAAATGGCCAAGCAGAAACAGGGCTTCCTCGACGGCTGCGAAGAAAACGGCATCAGCAAGTCCCTGGCGGAAAACATCTTCGACCTGGTAGAGAAATTCGCCGGTTACGGCTTCAACAAATCCCACTCCGCCGCCTATGCCCTGGTGTCTTACCAGACCCTGTGGATGAAGGCCCATTACCCGGCGGAATTCATGGCGGCGGTGCTTACCGCCGATATGCAGAACACCGACAAAGTGGTCACCCTGGTGGAAGAGTGCCGCCATATGGGCCTGGCCCTGGTGCTGCCCAACGTCAACAGCAGCCAGTTCAGCTTCACCGTGAACGATGCCGGGGAAGTGGTGTACGGCCTGGGGGCCGTCAAAGGTCTCGGCGAAGGCCCCATCGAGAGCATCGTTGAAGCCCGCAAGAACGGCCCCTTCAAGGACATGTTCGATTTCTGCTCCCGGGTGGATATGCGCAAGGTCAACAAGCGCGCCCTGGAAGCCATGATCCGCGCCGGTGCCCTGGATGACCTGGGGCCGGGCCGGGCGAAAATGATGGCCAGCATTGAAAAGGCCACCCAGCAGGCAGGGCAGATTTCCCGTAACGCCAGTGCCGGCATGGAAGATATGTTTGGTGATGCCCTGATCTCCAGTGAAGAGCAGGACATGTTCGCCGACGTGCATCACCTGCGGGAGTGGAGCGACAAGCAACGGCTGCAGGCGGAAAAAGACACCCTGGGTCTCTACCTTACCGGCCATCCTTTTGATCAGTATGAAAAGGAAGTGCGCCGCTTTGCCCGCACCCCCATTGCCGACCTGAAAGCGGACAAAGGGGTACAGAAAGTGGCTGGCCTGCTGGTGGCCATTCGCACCATGAAGAACAAGCGTGGCCAGCTGATGGCCTTCGCCACCCTGGACGATCGCAGCGCCCGCATGGAAATTGCCCTCTTCAGTGAAGCCTTTATAGAGAATAAAGAGCGGCTGCAGACCGATGCGGTGCTGATTCTGGAAGGTAAGGTCACCTACGACGACTACTCCGGTTCCCTGAAAATGCGTGCCGACACGGTGATGGACATGACCCAGGCCCGTCGTCAGTTCAGCAAAGGGCTACGCCTGGGGCTGGATAAAAGCCAGTGCGGCAACGGCTTGCTGGATGAATTGAGCCAGACCCTGCAACCCTTTAGGGCCCCCGGTTGCCCTATCAGCCTGGATTTCAGCCGCCCGGATGCCCGGGCTCTGCTGCGCCTGGGGGACGACTGGCAGGTGCAGCCAGACGATGAGCTGTTACTCAACCTGCGGCATTTGTTAGGGGACGACAAGGTAGTCATGGTGTACGATTAGCAGTAGAACCCACTAACTGAACCCATTTTTCAACAACAACAACGTAGCCGGAGCCCCATGAATCCCCATTTTCTGGATTTTGAGCAGCCAATCGCCGAACTGGAAGACAAGATTGAAGAGCTGCGACTTGTCGGTAACGACAGTGATATTAATATTACGGAGGAAATTAACCGCCTGCGTAATAAAAGCACCAGCCTGACGGAAACCATTTTTTCTGACCTGGCCCCCTGGGACATTGCCCGACTGGCCAGGCACCCGAGGCGTCCTTACACCCTGGATTATGTGGAGCATATCTTCACCGATTTCGACGAACTCCACGGTGACCGCAGTTTTGCCGATGATTACGCCATTATTGGTGGTACCGCCCGTTTAAATGGGGAGCCGGTGATGATCATTGGCCACCAGAAGGGCCGCCAGATCCCGGAGAAAGTGAAACGCAACTTCGGCATGCCCCGCCCGGAAGGTTACCGCAAGGCAGCTCGGCTGATGGAAATGGCTGAGCGTTTCCGCCTGCCGATCCTGACCTTTATCGATACCCCCGGGGCTTACCCAGGTATTGGCGCTGAAGAGCGGGGCCAGAGCGAGGCCATCGCCGCCAATCTGGCCCTGATGTCCCGGCTGAAAACCCCCATTATCTCTACCGTGGTGGGGGAGGGTGGCTCCGGCGGTGCCCTGGCCATCGGCGTCTGCGACCGTCTGATGATGCTGCAATTTTCCACCTATGCGGTAATCAGCCCTGAAGGCTGCGCCTCCATTCTGTGGAAGAGCGCCGAGCATGCACCCACCGCAGCCGCTGCCATGGGCGTTACCGCCCAGCGTCTGAAATCATTGGGTGTTACTGATCAGGTGGTAGCGGAACCCCTGGGGGGTGCTCACCGTAACCCGGAAGAAATGGCGGCGACCCTGAGTGCTGCCCTGCAGGATAATCTGAATCAGCTGAAGCAGTTGTCCACGGACCAACTGCTGGAATTGCGCTATAAAAAGCTGACCGCTTATGGGCCAGGACGCTAGCCACCAGCACTTTCCCCGCCACTGGCCCGACGACCTGTGCCAAGCCTTTGCATCCCTGCCCCCGTCTCGGGGCTGGGTTGTGGCCCTTAGCGGCGGGCTGGATTCGGTCTTCCTGTTGCATTGCCTGGCCCAGTTACGCAGGCAACTGCTCAACGGGGATGATCAGCCCCCTCCAGAACTTACTGCCCTGCATATTAATCATGGCCTTCAGGATGCGTCCCCCCAGTGGGCCGCTTTCTGTGGTGGTCTGTGTCAGCAGCTTGATCTTCCCCTGACCGGGCACTGCCTTCATCTGGATTCTGCTGGAACGGATCTGGAGGCCACCGCCAGGGAAGCCCGCTACCAGGTGTTCACTGAACACCTGGGGGCAGAAGAGCTGCTGTTGCTGGCTCACCACCGTGATGACCAGGCAGAAACCCTGCTGTTACGGCTGATGCGGGGCAGCGGGATCAGGGGGCTTGCCGGCATGCCGGCAAGCCGGCCTCTGGGCCAGGGGCACCTGTACCGCCCTCTGCTGGGCCTGAGCCGGGCCCGGGTTGAAGTACTGGCCCGGGAGTGGGGGCTGTCCTGGTGTGAGGACAGCTCCAATCAGGATCTGCGTTTTGACCGCAATTTTGTCCGTCACCAGGTCCTGCCGCAACTCACCGGACGCTGGCCTGCTGCACTGGCCACCCTGAACCGCAGTGCCGCCCATTGCCGGGAGGCTGATGAACTGCTGAATGACCTGGCCCGGCAGGATATCAGCAGCCAGCAGATGGACTCAGGGCTTACGGTCAGGGGTCTGCAGTCCCTCAGTAACAGGCGCCAACGTAATCTGGTGCGCTACCGCCTTCGGCAACAGGGGCTGCGCCCCCCCGGAGAAGAGCGCTTGAAAAATGCTCTGCACGGATTACTCACAGCAGAGCCGGACCGGGAGCCAGCCCTGCACTGGGAAGGGCATTCCCTGCGCCGTTACCGGGACGGTTTATGGCTGGTGCCCGACCTGCCACCGGTAGAGGCTTCCACCCCTGTGGTCTGGAATATGCAGCAGCCACTGCCATGGGGGGGCGCATTGTTAAAGGTACTCCACGCCCCTGTGGGTGACTCTGTAACTGTCACCTTCCGCCAGGGCGGCGAACGTTTCAGACCCGCCCCCGACCGCCCCAGCCCACTGCTTAAGCACTGGTTACAGGAGCAGGGGGTGCCCCCCTGGGAGCGGCAACGGCTGCCGCTGATCTGGCAAGGCTCAGAATTAATCGCCATCGCCGGACTTTGGAGTAACGGTCTTTGCCAGTTCTGCTGGGACTGTAGTTACCGTCCCCTGTAAGGGGATAAACCGCCGTTTCGGCCAATGTCACGCACCGGTTGCAGTGAAACACTCCCGGGCTGATCTTTCATGTTTCTGTTTTTTCGGAGTAGTTATGGCCACTATCCCCGCACGCTTGTTCAAGCTCTATGCCCGCAAAGTCATCAGAAAAGACCCCACCGATGCCAAGGACCTGGTCAGGCATTTACGTCGCCGGCTGGACCACTCGCCGTTACCGGTATTTCTCCCCCGGGGGGTGCGCAGAGACGCCTACAACGTGGGTGCTTTAAAGGGTGAATGGCTGCGGGTGAAGCAACCGAAACAGGCGGTGTTGTATCTGCACGGCGGCGGTTATGTGGCCGGGGTAACCCGAACCTACCGGACTTTGTGTGGCCGGTTGGCCAAGGCACTGCAGGCAGATGTGTATCTGCCGTCTTACCGCCTGGCGCCCGAGCATCCGTTTCCGGCGGCGGTGGAAGACGCCCTGGCCAGCTATAAACTGCTGCTGACCCGCTTTTCCCCCCAGGATATTACCCTCATGGGGGACTCCGCCGGTGGTGGCCTGGCCCTGGGCACCCTGCTGGCGATCCGGGATGCAGGCATGGAAGCCCCCCGTTGCGCCGTGGCCTTTTCCCCCTATGCAGACATGACCCAGGAACAACCCAGCCGCAAGGGCAATGAAGCCCGGGATGATTTCTTTACCGCCAATACCTTCCTCAAGGGCAGGGCACTGTATTGCACCAGTGACGAGCACCGCAGCCACCCCCATGCCTCACCGGTGTTTGGGGATTATACCGGGCTGCCGCCGCTGCTGCTGAGTGTGGATGAGAATGAGTGTCTGCGGGATGATGCCTACGTTGTGGCTGAGAAAGCCCGTGGGGCCGGGGTGCCGGTAGAGATAATCTCCCGGGAAGGCATGATGCATGTGTGGCCGATTTTCTACCCGTTGATAGCGGAAGCCCGGCAGGATGTGGCTAAAACCATTGCCTTTATTCGGCAGATCCCGGCACGTTAATTGCTATTATTCGGCGCACCCTATGTGTAAGACCCTACTCATCACACCAGGGGTCATCGGTCATGGCCGGTGAGCCACATAGTGCTCCCTGGGCAATTCTGGCATCGGTGACATAATACAGGGTGCGCAAACCCAGATCCCGGCGGCCCATATTGTGGTAAATCATTCCCACCTGAATATCCTGGGCGCTGAAGCGCCCGGCCTGTTCGGCAAAGTAACGGGCTGCCTTGCCCAGTTCCTCATCCTGTAACAGCTGGGTCACCCGGCCCACGCCGATCTGGTAGGCCTGGGTCAGCAGGTCTGCGTAGAGCTGTTCACGTTTGTCCTCCGGCAGGTCTGAAAACACCGCCATAAAGGGTTCTTCCAGATTGCGGTGGTTCTGTTCCACCAGGCGCAGGGCACAGTCCACCTGGGCAATGCGGTGCAGGCGAAAGGCTTCAGGGATCTCACAATCGTCCAGCACATTCGGCCGTAGCTGCATAATTCCCCGTGCCGCCTGGCGGGAGAGGGCGTCTTTCTGGCCGCCACTTTCAATGATGGTTTTGCCCATAAAGGTGGGCATGACACTGGCGGGAAAACTGAAGCGGCCCTGGTCACGGCGGTGTTCATACACCGCCCGGAATAAGGCCACCAGTGATGCGGGGCTCTCTTCACTGCCCACACTGATGCCGTCCCAGGTACCCCAGACACCATAGTCGGCTTCGGTGCTGGTCATGCGGGCAATGGCTTTCCCCATGTCCGCAAAGGGCTGGTTGCAGGCCAGGGCAAAGGGGTAACCCCGGCGACTGTCACGGGCAGGGCTCCAGTCACTGACCCGGTCATTAGCCACCAGTTGCTGGCGGGTCTCATTCAGCCGCTCCACCGTGGCTTCGGAGTTGTCGCCATTATTGATATAGGTGAGAAACTGCCCACGGTGGTCAAACAGCAGGTGGCGCTGGGGCTCACTGCAGAAGCTGTCCCCCAGAAGCACCCAGCGCCGCACCGTGGCCAGGTTGGCAGCCACCCCCTGGCTGGCCCAATAGGGGGTCTGGCGCACAATGTCCAGCCAGTCTTCCCTGGCTTCCCGGTTATCGGCGCTGGCAGGCAGGGCCAGCAACAGCAGGCATACCCCGCAGGCCAGCAGAGTCATAAGCCGGGTTGCACGGGAGGGTAACAGGGGGCGTTGGGGATAGCGGATTCTCATCATGGTTTGATCATATCCCATCTGTGGCACACTGGCACAAACCCCCGGTTAATAATCACCGATCTGCCAGGAGGGCCCTATGAAGTACATTTTCGAAGTGCGTATCAGGGAAGGCCACAGCCCTGAGGCATACGCCGATGCCTGGGTGCGGGCCAGCGAAATCATTCAGCGGGCCCCCGGCGCCCTGGGCACCCAGCTGCACCGCAAGGTGGACGATCCCCATACTCTGATCGCCATTGCCCACTGGGAAAGCAAAGCCCACCGTGACGCCATGGAGGCAGAGCATGACCCCCAGGTGGCGGCCATTATCCGGGCTGCCGGGCCGATCTGTGAGATCCGTCCTTTGGGGGAGTTCCATGAGCCGGAATGGCAGGTCATGCCCCTTGGGACGGGCAAATGACCCTTTACCGGGTCCCCGCATTGCGCCACCTGGCCTGGATGCACCAGGCCGGGCAACTGTTCCAGGGACCGCAAAGCATTTATTTCAATCAGCCGCTGCCTGGGGCCATGGTGGCGAAATTCAGGCACTGGGACGAGTTCCCTGAAGAAGGGCCGGCACTGCTCACGGAAACCCCACACCCCCGGTTGGGGCTGTATTTTGAGCGGCTTTACGCCTGCCTGATGCGGGACATTCTGGGGTGGGAGCTGCTGGCCACCAACCTGCCGGTACGGCGCAATGGCATTACCCTGGGGGAGCTGGATTTTCTGCTGCGCAACCCCCACACCCAGGCCATTGAGCACCATGAAATCGCGATAAAATTCTATCTGGGTTATCAGCCCACCCAAAAGGATGACCCCTGGTGGTACGGCCCCAACTCCTCTGACCGCCTCGACATCAAGACCCGGCGACTGCTGGAACACCAGAGCCAGCTGACCCGGCGCCCGGAAACCGTGGCTGCCATTGCTGAGCGGGGCTTTGGACAGCCCCAGAAGTGCGGTATTTTCATGCCGGGGTATCTTTTCTACCCCACCACCGACCCTATGCCTGCGCCCCTTCAGACACCCCAGGACCATCAACGGGGCCACTGGCTTTACCTGGATCAGGCCCATGCCCTGGACTGTGAGCACTGGGTTGCCTTGCGCAAACCCCACTGGCTGGGCCCCTGGTTGCAGCCAGAGCCGCCGGTCAGGGCGGAGGCTGAGGCAACCCTGGAACAGGTGCAGTTAACCGCTACCCCCCGCCTGTTTGCCCGCCTTGCCTGGGTCCCCGGCAGCGGCTGTTGGCAAGAGGTGGAACGGTTTTTTGTGGTGCCCGGACATTGGCCTGGAAAGAGGGCATTTCCCCCGGAAAAATGAGACCCCTGTCACAATACTGACAAAGCTCTTCGGCGCCTTGGCCAACGTTCATCCGGTTACCATCTGGCAATATTACAGAATGTAACTGGCCTGATGGCCTTAAATGATAAAAATAATCAAGGAACGCCGGATGAAAACCCGATTGAGTGCTCTGAGCCTGGCTCTGCTTTTCACACTGTACGGCTGTGACGGGATCGGGGGCGACTCCGATTCCAGCAGCAGGTCCCAGACACCACCGGATCCGGTGAGTGACGGAGCCGGGGAGGTTGAAGCGGACCTGGAGGGAGATGGTGAGATTCACGTGCTGTCGAACCGCCCGGACCTGATCAGCGGTGGCGATGCACTGATTGAAGTTCGGTTGCCTGAGGCCAGTGACGCCGGCAACTTCCGTCTGCGGCTGAACCAGGAAGACGTGACCGACAGCCTGACGGCCATGGACGATGCGGGTATTTTTCGCGGCCTGGTCAGCGGCATGGACCTGGGGGAGAACACCCTGCGTCTGGAAGTGCCGGGCAACGGCGTAACCACTACCACGATCACCAATCACCCTACCGGCGGCCCGATTTTCTCTGGCCCCCAGATTCAGCCCTGGAACTGTACCAACCCCCAGGCGGTGGATGACCAGTGCAATCAGCCCCCGGAAATCAGCTTCAAGTACCTGCCCGATTCCACCTTCCAGCAGTTCCTGGGTAATTTCGATCCTCAGGATCCGGGCTTTCCTGATGCTTTCGTTGAGTACGATCCCGAGAACCCCCCGGCGGATGATGACATTGCCAAGATAACCACCGAAGAAGGGGTGACGGTGCCCTATATCGTACGCACTGAAGTCGGTGTACTGAACCGGGACCGTTACCAGATCAGGACCCTGTTCCAGCCTGACCAGCCCTGGACGGCCGTAGCCCCTCAGGAGCAGTGGAACGGCAAGCTGCTGATTCACCATGGCGGCAACGTGGGGGTGAGCTATGGCCCTGGCCGTCCCCCCAACGGGGATATCTCCGGCGCTTCAGATACTGTGGTGATCGGGGGCCGCGCCCTGCTGGGTGACAGTATCTCCATTGCCCTGGCCCGTGGCTTTATGACCCTCTCTACCGCCCAGTCCAATCTGGGGCACAACGCCAACCTGGTCACCGCTGCAGAATCCCTTGTCATGGCCAAGGAACATATTATTGAGCAGTTCGGTCCCCTGCGTTACACCATCGGCACCGGCTGTTCCGGCGGCGCCATTGCCCAGCAGCACGTGGCCAATGCTTACCCCGGCATCTACCAGGGCCTGATCGTGCAGTGTTCCTACCCGGATGTGTGGACCACCGCGACCCAGTTTGCGGACTATCACCTGCTGAACATCTATTTCGGCGCCACGGTGCCGGAAGAGCCCGAGGATTTCCTTGGCTTCCTGCTGGGCATACTCTCTTCTCCGGTCACCGCCCCGCAATGGGCGGCCTTTTATGGCCATCTGCCCCTCAACCCGGTGGTATCGGATCTGGCGTTTTTCCCATCCGCTTTCCCCAATCAGGACAGCTGTTCAGGTCTGGCAGATGATGTGCCCCTGTACGATGCTGAGACCCAACCTGATGGTCTGCGCTGTGGCCTGATTGATTATATGGCCAACCAGTTCGGCTTCCGCCCCCCTGAAGTCTGGACGGAGAATGAACAGATGCTTGGGCGTGGCTTTGTGGGCCTGCCACTGGATAACGAAGGGGTTCAATACGGCCTGGGGGCCTTGAGGGACGGCACCATTACCGGCCGCCAGTTCCTGGCCGCTAACCGGGATATCGGTGGCCTGAGTATTGACGTGGAGCAGCAGCCGGAACGTACCCGTGCGGACATGCAGGCCCTGGAAAATGCCTACCGTACCGGCGCCATCAATACCGCAGAGAATATGGAAAATGTGCCCATTATCGACCTGCGTGGTCCTGACCCCGGTATTGCCCATGATGCCTATCACTCCTGGCAGGTCCGTGCCCGGCTGGAAGCCACCCAGGGCCATGCAGACAACCACGTGATCTGGTTTGGCCCTTTCCCCCTGGCGGGGGATACCGTGTTCACCACGGAAGCCCTGCTGGTAATGGATGACTGGCTGTCACGGATTGAAGCGGATGAAGAGTCCGGGGATATTACCCGGAGGGTGGTGAACAACCGTCCTGCAGAAGCCCGTGACCGCTGTCTGTCCCTGTCCGGTCTGCTTAACGCCGAGGGCCCCATGGTGCCCCTGACCGGTAATCTGCTGTTCCCGCTGCCGGAGATTCCCGGCTTGTCAGAACTGCCGCCATTACCCGCTGAGCTGGGTCAGATTCTGGACTTTGGCACCAGCCAGGTCTGCGGTCTGGATCTGGGTGCACTGGGGCTGCCGGGACTGGTGACGGATCTGCTGACGCCGGTTACGGACATTGTCGTCGGCCTGCAGGAGCTGGTGGTACAGACCCGCTTTGGCACCCCACGCACCGTAGCCGGTGATTCCATTGAAACCCTGAACAACAAGTGCCAGCTGAAGCCGGTAGACCCGGACGATTACCCTTCAGGCCTGTTGTTTACCCTGGTGAATGGCCGCAATTTCATTGAAAGGGTTGAGGAGATCTTCCCTGATGGTGTCTGTGACTACAGCAAGCCGCCAATGGGTGAAGTACCGACCCTGACCTGGCTGATGTACGGGGACGGCGACAACCTCGTGGCCGGCGGTGATCCCCTACCTGAAAGGGAAACCCCTCGCCTGGGCTGGGCCTCACCGGCCTTTGAAGTGGACCTGAACCCCCGCAGCGGACTCTGATCCTGCAAAGGGAGCAGTAATGAGGGCAGCCAATGGCTGCCCTTTTTTGTGCTAAGAAGGAGCCCCCCACTTGTGGGCCCCCCCTGTGGGAGCGGCTATAGCCGCGATCAATCTCCAGACCATCATTAAAACTCAGGGGGATAATCTGTCACCGTGCCTGCTTCATCGCGGCCATGGCCGCTCCAACAAAAAACCGTAGAAGGTCCGCATCTGTTGTTGCGCCGCTTTCAGGGTGATGGCCTTGAAGCCTACCTCGCTGTTGGGTGGTATCTGGGCCAGGGCAAAGGCGTCCAGAGGGTGCAGGGTGCCCAGTTTCGGGTAGCCGCCGATGGTCTGGCGGTCTTTCAGCAGAATGATGGGTTGGCCGTCCGGGGGCACCTGGATGGCGCCGAAGCTGATGCCTTCGGAGAGCATGCTGGCGGTCTGGGCGGGTACGGGTTCGCCCTGCAGACGCACGCCCATTCGGTCACTCTGGGCGCCAATGCGGTAACGGCTGCCGTAGAAGGTATCCAGGGCTGTTTTATGGAACTGGCCGTGCTGGTGCCCGGCAATCACCCGCAGGGTTAAGGGTTGCCGGTAGTCCGGAATATAGTCTGCCAGCACCCGTCTGTGCATCTGTTCAGGGCGGGTGTCGCAGGGGAGCCAGTCACCGGTCTGTAGCTTGCTGCCCTGGCCATCCAGCCCTCCCAGGTGTTCCCGCATCACCGTGGCGGTGGAACCCAGCACCGGGGTCACCCGCAAGCCTCCCTGGACCGCCAGATAGCCCCGCAGCCCACTGCGGGCATAACCGAAATGCAGCCGGTCGCCGGGGTTCAGCCGTGCAGTCTGCCAGGGGCTGAGGGGCTGGCCGTTCAGGGAGGCCTGCAGGTCGGCCCCGGTGAGGGCGATACGGGTGCTGACCCGGGCCTCCAGTTGCAGGCCCCCCAGAGCGATTTCTACACCGGGGCTGTTGCTGGGGTTGCCCAGCAGCCGGTTGGCCCAGAGAAAGGCTTTTTCATCGGC
>REBR01000259.1 GCA_007692645.1 Halomonadaceae bacterium
AAGTGGCTGGTGTTGGCGTATGCGTCCCTGGAGCGGCTTTGAGCTCTGTCCCCATTTAAACCTCAGGTTGGCGGTAAGCCCTGGGAGAAACCCCGAACCATTTGCGGAAGGCCCGGGAAAAGGCACTCACATCACTGAAGCCCAGCAGGAAGGCCAACTGGGTGACGCTCATATTTGGCGTTTGCAGGTGGCGCTCGGCCAGGGATTTACGGGTGTTTTCCAGCAGGCGATTCCAGGTCAGGTTTTCACTGGTGAGCTGGCGCTGCAGGCTGCGGGTGCTCAGGTGGAAGGCCTCAGCGGCCCTGGCCAGGCCAGGGTCGCCGTCCGGCAGTTGGGTTTCCAGCCACAGGGTCAGGCGCTGGCTGAGAGAGCCGGTTTTCATGGCCGCCAGTCGCTGGCTGAGTAAGCCCTCCACCAGGGTCGCCATCTGGCTGTCGCTGGTGGCCAGTTTTGCCGCGGCGTCGCTGGCGTCAAAGCGCATGCTGAAACAGTCCCCGGCGGTAACCGGGCAACGAAAGTAACGGCCCATGGCCTGTTGCAGGGCCGGGTCAATATCCGGGGTGGTCAGGTGCAGGGGGTTGAACTGGCGTTGAATACGGGCCCGCATCAGTCGCACCAGGCTGGACATCACAAACACCACCGCCTGGGGGTGGGGCTGGTGGTCTGTGGCGGGGCGAAAGGTCAGGGTGATGGTGAGTTCGGCTTCTTCTATGGTGGTGTCCACCAGATCGCTCACCAGCCGGTGAAAGCGGGCCACCCGCTGCAACACGGTACGGAAATCGCCACCGGCCGCCTGGATCAGGCCAAGGCCGCCGAAGGTGGTGTAGTCCGCAAAGCGGGCCACATTAATGCCCAGGGAGGGGTCTTTCAGGAGCGCCTGGGCTTCGTTCAGCAGGGTGTTGGTGGTTATTACCGGCAGGCGCAGTTCCGGGTTACTGATCTGCTCCATAGTCAGGCCGTGACCGTTTAATAGGGGTTCCGTGGCCACGCCCCGGGATTCCAGGTAACGCATGAGTGGCTGCATCAGCGTGGCAACGGTCTCCTTGCCAGCAGTCATTGGCGTCTCCGGTCAAGTAAGTTGGCGGTCTGGGCCGAGTTTTGCCCCATTTGGTAGCGTATTGTAGAGGAACGTTGTTCAAAGAGGGATTGTCATGTCCGCCACAAGCACAGAAAAAACGGTCAATCAGGACCAGCAGATCCAGCAGGAACTGCGCCAGGTGAGTGACGGTGTTCGCGCCCGCAACCCCTGGCTGCGCCACCAGAATACCATTGGTATGGGCATTTTCCTGATCTCCATCGCCGGTATCATTGCCAATGCCTGGCTGTATATGGCGGGCATCATGCCGGCATGGGCGGTGATTCTGCTCACCGCTTTCTGGGCATCTTTACTCCATGAGCTGGAGCATGACCTGATCCACTGGATGTACTTCAAAAAGCAGCCACTGCTGCACCATCTCATGATGCTGGGGGTCTATCTGGCCCGGCCCACCACCATAAATCCCTGGATTCGCCGGGGCATGCATTTCCGCCACCATAAAATCTCCGGCACCGAGACGGATATTGAAGAGCGCGGCATCACCCTGGGTGAGCGTTGGGGGCTGCGGCGCTTTTTCATGGTGGGGGACAACATGCTGGCGTTCTACCTGCGCAGTAAAAAGTACCTGAGCGAACCTCGCCGGCTGTACCGGGAAGGTAAAATAGACCGCCGGGACATCAAAAATCTGCGCCTGATCAGCGCCTTTGGTTTTAACCCTCTGGGGGTGATTGTCTACGGTATCTGGCATCTGTTTGTACTGTATTACCTGGTTACCGGCATTGCCTGGCTGTTTGGCGCCACGGTGCCCTGGCCCGGGTTTGTGGAGGCCAATATGGGCTGGATGACCACTGCGGTGGTGGTGCTGATCGCTCCCAATGTGCTGCGCACCTACTGCCTGCACTTTATTTCCTCGAACATGCACTATTACGGGGATGTGGAGCCAGGCAAGATCAGCGAGCAATGCCAGGTGCTGAATGTCTGGTGGTTGCTCCCCGTTCAGGCCTTCTGCTGCAACTTCGGCAGCACCCACGCAATTCACCACTTTGTGGTGCGGGACCCCTTCTATGTGCGCCAAATGGCCGCCAAAGAGTCCCATGAAGTGCTGCGCAAATACGGCATCCGCTTCAACGACCTGGGCACCTTCCGCCGGGCCAACCGCTTGCACGAGCGCCCCGCCCGAGCGGGCACTGCCTGATCTGGATTGCGGCTATAGCCGCGATCAATCCCAAGCCCCTGCCCAAAACCCTGCCAATGTTACCGGCCAGTTGAGTGGGCCTCATCGCGGCCATGGCCGCTCCTACAGGGGGCTCCACATGGTGTGTGGTCTGTACCTGTGGGAGCGGCTATAGCCGCGATCAATCCCAGGCCCCTGCCAAAAAAGCCTGCCCCGCCAATAGCATCTGCCAACTGAGTGGGCCTCATCGCGGCCGTGGCCGCTCCCACAGTAATCTGTGAGTAGACTTTCCAGGCAAGGTCTCAGCCAATCTGAGCCAGGGTCTGGCGCAGGGTGAGAATCACTTCATCCGCTTGCTGTTGGGTGAGCTCCGGGTGCATGGGCAGGGACAGGCAGTGGGCTGAGACCTCTTCTACAACCGGCAGGCACAGGTCCGGGAACAGTGGCTCCAGGGCGGGCTGGCGGTAGAGGGGGATGGGGTAGTGAATGGCGCAGCCAATCTGCTGTTCCTGCAGTGCCTCATAGACATAATCCCGTTGACTCAGCAGCAGCGTGTACTGGTTGAACACATGGCAACTGTATTGATCCTGGCGTGGGGTGATCAGGCTGGACATATCAGCCAGTGACTGGGTGTAATACCGGGCCCAGTGCCGGCGGGCTTCGTTGTAGCGGTCAATGCGCCGCAGTTTGGCCCGCAGAACCACCGCCTGGAATTCATCCAGACGACTGTTATAGCCGGTCATCTCATGGCAATGGCGCTTGTGGCTGCCGTGGTTGCACAGGGAGCGCAGGCGGGCGGCGAGCTGGTCGTCCTGGGTGGTGATCAGGCCGCCGTCGCCGCAGGCCCCCAGGTTCTTGCTGGGGAAAAAGCTGAAGCAGCCGGTGTTGCCCAGGGTGCCGGTAACCCCCGCGGTACAGCTGGCGCCAAAGGACTGGGCGCAATCCTCCACCAGATACAGTTCATGGTGAATGGCAATACTGCGCAGCAGCTCCATGTCTGCCGGCTGCCCGAACAGGTGCACCGGCAGAATGGCTTTGGTGGCCTCGGTAATGGCCTGTTCCACCAGGGCCGGGTTGAGGTTGAAGCTGCGGGGGTGGATGTCCACAAACACCGGGGTGGCGCCGGTGAGTAAAATGGCCTCCACCGTGGCAAAGAAACTGAAAGGGGTGGTGATCACTTCATCCCCGGGGCCAATATCCAGTGCCCGCAAACTCAGCATCAGGGCATCAGTGCCAGAGGCACAGCTGATGGCATGACGGCTGCCCAGGTAGTCAGCGGCTTCCTCTTCGAAGGCGGCCACCTGGGGGCCGAACAGAAACTGGCCGCTGGCCAGCACACTGTGTATGCCGCTGGTGATTTCCTTGTCCAGGGCGGCGTTCTGGGTTTTCAGATCCACCATTGCAATCATTTTGGCTGTCCTCCGCTATTGGTGGGGGCACGCTGGTCTGTGGTGAGCATCGGGCTGGCGGACATGTGCTGCATGATCAGGTGCGCAATTTTTAAGGCCCGCATACCATCCCTGGGACTGACCTGGGGTTGGCGGCGGTGGCGGATACAGGCAATAAAGGCCTGAATTTCCGCCTGCAACGGGTCGCTTAGGGGGAATTTCAGCGGCGACGGATCCTGCCGCTTCAGTGGGTGAGACTGCCAGCCAGAAGGGCGGCTGAAGCGCTCCAGGGTGTTCTTGTGCAGATCAGCGCAGTAAAACTGATCCTGCTGGAAAATTCGCAGCCGCCGTTGTGGTTGGCTGCTGATGCGGCTGGCGGTCAGTCTGGCGACACAGCCGTTGCAGAAATGCAGGCGGGCATCGGCAATGTCACTGTGCCGGGTCATCACTGGCCGGCCGCTGGCATCAATGCGGGCCACCGGGGAGGGCACCAGCTGCAGGATGTGGTCGATATCATGAATCATCAGGTCCAGTACCACGTCCACATCATTGCCCCGGGTGGAAAAGCTGGACAGACGGCTGGCGCGGATAAACAACGGCTTGTGGCAATGACTTTGCAGAGACTGCCACACCGGGCTGAAGCGCTCCACATAGCCCGGCTGCAGCACGCAGCGTTGCTGGTCTGCCAGGGTGATCAGCTGCCGTGCCTGCACCAGGCTGGTGGTCATGGGTTTCTCCACCAGCACATGAATGCCCGCCCACAACAGGTCCCGGCAGACAATAAAGTGGCGACTGGCAGGCACCGCCACACTGACCAGGTCGACCCGGCCTGGCAGTAACTGGTGGTCGTCCAGGGCCTCGGCACCGGTTTCCCCCGCCAGTTGCCGGGCCCGGTCCAGGTTGATGTCCACCACGGCAACCAGTTCTACCCCGGGCAGGGCAGCGTATTTACGGGCATGGAATCGCCCCAGGTGCCCGGCCCCCACCACCGCCGCCCGCAGGGCCGTCATGGTGTTGCTCCTGTTTTTACTATTGGTTCATGGTCTGCCTCAGCACTGTGGGTTTGGTGGGTGCTGGGGGTATGAGCGGCCTGTGTGGCCGGGGACTGACTGCCATGGGGTTGGTGAGCAGGTCGTTGCATCCCTGTAGACTCTCCTTTGCCGGTTTTTTGCGGGTGTTGTGGCCGCATGCTGTTATGGCTGCACTGTCGTATGAGGTCAGGCACTGTTCTGGTATGGGTCATCCGATGCGGATCAGGGAAGTCAGTTCCCGGCAAAATTCACTGATCTGGAAAATTGTTGGCTGGTGCCGTGGGGGCAGCTGGGGCGGTTCCCCAGTGGGTGTCTGCAGTTGGGGATGGAGGGCCTGAACAGAGGCTGTGGGGGGCAAAAAGGTCGCCTGGCGACATTTTGCTGTAACCTTGGCAGCTATTAAGGGTCATCTTTGCGTATACAACCGGCCTGGGAACAGGATTTAACGGACGGAGCAGGGCATAAGCATGAGTACAGGCAAAAAGAGTGTAATTGCATTAATTATTCTGGCGGTGGCGGCCTTTTTCCTGCTGGATATGGGGCGGTTTCTGGAACTGGAGGCGCTCAAAGCCCACCAGGGGGAACTGAATGCCCTGATTGCGGATAATCTGCTGCTGAGTCTGGCGCTGTTTTTCCTGGTGTATGTGGCGGTCACGGCCCTGTCACTGCCCGGGGCGGCGGTCATGACCCTGGCGGGTGGTGCCCTGTTCGGCCTGGGCTGGGGGCTGGTGATTATTTCCTTTGCCTCCACCATTGGTGCCACCCTGGCGTTCCTGGTGGCCCGCTTTCTGCTTCGTGACACCCTCAAATCCCGTTATGCCAGTACCCTGCACAAAGTGGACGAAGGCATTCGCCGGGACGGTGCCTTTTACCTGGCCACCCTGCGGCTGATTCCGGTGTTTCCGTTCTTTGTGATCAATATCGTTATGGGCCTCACCGGCATGCGCACCTGGACCTACTACTGGGTCAGCCAGCTGGCCATGCTGCCGGGCACACTGGTGTATGTGAATGCCGGCACCCAGCTGGCCGGAATCGAGGGCATGGGGGATATTGTCTCCCCGGGGCTGCTGCTGTCGTTTGTGTTGCTGGGGATCTTCCCGCTAGTGGCCAAGTTCATTATCGGCCGGATTCAGCGTAAGCGTCTGTACAGCCGCTTTCGCAAGCCAGTGAACTTCGACTACAACATGGTGGTTATTGGTGCTGGCAGTGCCGGTCTGGTGTCTGCCTATATCGGTGCCACGGTGAATGCCAAGGTGGCACTGATTGAACGGGGCAGCATGGGGGGGGATTGCCTCAATACCGGCTGTGTGCCCTCCAAGGCCCTGATCCGCTCCGGCAAGCTGGCCCAGCAGATGCGCCAGGCAGACAGGTACGGCCTGACAGCGGTGAACCCAAAGGTGCCCTTTGCGGATGTCATGAAGCGCATTCACAAGGTCATAGAGACCATAGAACCCCATGATTCGGTGGAGCGTTTTACCGGCCTCGGGGTGGACTGCATCCAGGGTTCGGCGAAGCTGATTACCCCCTGGGAGGTGGAAGTCACGGAAGGGGACAGCACCCGCCGGCTAACGGCCCGTTCCATTATTATCGCCAGTGGCGGCAAGCCCTTTGTGCCGCCGATTCCAGGCATTGAAGAGGTTGACCCACTGACCTCGGAAAATCTGTGGGAAATTGAAGAGCAGCCCGGGCGCCTGCTGGTACTGGGGGGTGGTCCTATTGGCTGTGAGCTGGCCCAGGCCTTCCACCGCCTGGACAGCCAGGTGACACAGGTAGAGCAGGGGGATCGGTTACTGGCCCGGGAAGACGAGGATGTCTCTGAGCAGGTGCTGCTGCGATTTCAGGAAGAAGGGGTGGATGTGCGCCTGGGCCACAAAGCCAGCCGTTTTGCGGTGGAAGAGGGTGAGAAGGTGCTCTACTGCGAACACCAGGGTCAGGAAGTGCGCATTGTCTTTGACCAGGTCCTGGTGGCCGTGGGGCGCAAGGCCAACACCGAGGGCCTGGGCCTGGAGAATCTGCACATTACCCCCACGGAGCGGGGCACCCTGCCCACCAATGACGATCTGAGTGTGCTGTACCCCAATGTGTTCGCCTGCGGTGATGTGGCCGGACCCTATCAGTTTACCCATACTGCGGCCCACCAGGCCTGGTTTGCGGCGGTGAACGCCCTGTTTGGTCAGTTCAAGCGCTTCAAGGTGGATTACTCGGTGATCCCCTGGGTCACCTTTACCTCCCCTGAAGTGGGGCGGGTGGGGTTGAGCGAGACGGAGGCCCGGGCCCAGGGGATCGATTTTGAAGTTACCCGCTATGGACTGGACGATCTCGACCGGGCCATTACCGAGTCTGAAGCCCACGGCTTTATCAAGGTGATTACCCCCCGTGGCAAGGACCGTATTCTGGGCGCCACGGTGGTGGGTGAGCATGCCGGTGAACTGCTGGCAGAGTTTATTCTGGCCATGAAACACAAGATCGGTCTGAACAAGATTTTAGGCACCATTCATCCTTACCCCACCTGGAATGAGAGCGTAAAATTCGCTGCTGGTGAATGGAAAAAAGCCCATGCGCCTCAAAGGGTTATTCGTTGGTTGGGTAAGTATCACAGCCGTCGCCGGGGCTAGTGTCAAGGCGCTCCCCCGGGGCTATGCTCCGGGGGGCGCGTTTGATTTTGCCGGGGTGAGCTCTATAATAGACACCCAAATCATCAGAGAGGCGCGCTAAGCAGAAGGCGATGTGAAACACCCATTGCTGTGATGTTTTCGCGACACCCTTACTTAATGAGTAGCGATAATTCGAGTTCCAACTCTATCATTCTGCGCCAGCCGCGCAGTGAAGACGGCTACCGCCTGCATCAGCTGATTGCTGCATGCCCACCCCTTGATCCCAACTCCATCTATTGCAATCTGCTGCAATGTGACCATTTTGCCGCCACCGGTGTGGCAGCGGAAATGGACGGTAAACTGGTGGGCTTTATTTCAGCGTACATTCCGCCACAGAAACCGGACACGGTGTTTGTCTGGCAGGTTGCCGTACACAGTGATGCCCGTGGCCATGGCCTGGGCAAGCGTATGCTGAAAGAAATCGTTCAGCGCCCCGCCTGCGCTCAGGTGCAGTACATGGATACCACCATCACTGATGACAACGAAGCCTCCTGGGGGTTGTTCCAGTCCTTTGCCCGGGATCTGAAGGCTGAGACCGCACGCTCCGTTTACTACCACAGCGAGCGTCATTTTGACGGTCAGCACGATTCCGAGCATTTGCTGCGCATCGGTCCCTTCTCCGTTCAGGGTTGACCGGCACGGCCGCGGCCCCCGTCAGCGGGGCTTGCAGAACGACCTTAAAGTCATTCCAAGCGAAGACAAGAATCATGAGTAAACAGCATACAGTTGAAAAAATCGGCGGCACGTCCATGTCTAACTACATTGCGGTGCGGGACAACATTATTGTCGGCGCCCGCCGTGCCGAAGAAGTGTATAACCGCATTTTCGTGGTGTCCGCCTATGGCGGTGTTACCGACAAGTTACTGGAGCACAAAAAAACCGGTGACCCCGGTGTCTACGACCTCTACTCCCACGCCGAATCTGACTGGGCCTGGGGCGACGAACTGAGCAAACTGGCCAAGCACCTGTGTGATATCAATGATGACCTGTTTGGCGATGACCTGCTGAGCCAGCAGGCCAATCAGTTTATTGCCGAGCGCATTGAAGGGGTGCGCAACTGCCTGCTGGACCTGCAGCGGCTGTGCTCCTATGGTCACTTTCAGCTGGAAGACCACCTGCTGACGGTGCGGGAAATGCTGGCGGGTATCGGTGAGGCCCACAGTGCCTTCAACACTACCCTGCTGCTGCAGAACGAAGGCTACAACGCCCGCCTGGTAGACCTTACCGGCTGGCGGGATTCCGAGACCCTGCCCCTGGATGAAAAAATTGCCAAGGCGTTCGATAAAATCGACCTGACCCGGGAGCTGGCCATCGTTACCGGCTATGCCCAGTGCAAGGAAGGTCTGATGCGCACCTTCGACCGGGGCTACAGCGAGATGACCTTCAGCCGTATTGCCTGCATTACCGATGCCCGGGAAGCGGTGATTCACAAGGAATACCACTTAAGCTCCGCGGACCCGAAAATTGTCGATGCGGAGAAAGTCGTGCCCCTGGGCCGCACCAATTACGATGTGGCGGACCAGTTGGCCAACCTGGGCATGGAAGCGATCCACCCCCGGGCCGCCAAGGGCATGCGCCAGAACGACATTCCCCTGCGCCTCATGAACACCTTCGAGCCGGAGCACACCGGTACCCTGATCACCCGGGACTATGTGAGCGAGAAGCCCCAGGTGGAGATCATTGCTGGCAAGAAGCACGTGTTTGCCATTGAAGTGTTTGATCAGGACATGCAGGGGGAGCCAGGAGCAGACCGTAAATTCCTGGAAGTGCTGGCCCGCTTCAAGATCCGCTTTGTTACCAAAGACACCAACGCCAACACCATTACCCACTACGTGGACACCACCCTGCGTAACGTCAAGCGGGTAGTGAAGGCCCTGGAAGAGGTGTTTCCCAACGCGGAAATCTCCACCCGCAAACTGTCCATTGTCTCTGCCATTGGCAGCGACATGCAGGTGCCGGGCATTCTCGCCAGGTCTGTGCAGGCCCTGGCGGACGAAGACATCGCCATCGTCGCCCTGCATCAGTGCATGCGTCAGGTGGATATGCAGTTTGTGGTGGATGAAGCGAACTACGAGAAGGCCATCACAACCCTGCATCGGGTACTGATTGAGCCCCATAACCACGAGTACGCCATCGTCGCCGCCTGAGGAGGCCCTGGCGGCAGCACATCCCCCGGTGCTGCCTGCCTCTTTCTGATGCGCCCTGCGCCACCCTGGCGCATAGGGCTTACACAACCGCCTAAATCTTCATCCAGTTGACTGCCCGCGCCGTATATTCTGCTACCAAACTACTCACTCAACATTCACAAACCCAGGTAACAGTTATGGATACCTTGCTTGATCCTATCGATCAACGTGATCCGGAACTGGGTGACGACAGGCTCAGCGACCGTGATTCGGCGGATGCCGATGACGCTGTAGCCAGCTGGAGGGAACCAGAGTCCCCGCTTCTGGAATTACCGGATGACAACGAACCGACCAGTGTTATTGGCCGGTACTTCCGCGATGCCCACCGCTTTAACCTGCTCGGGGCTGAATCGGAACGGGACCTTTCCAGCGCCTTGAATGATGCCCTGGAAACCCTGCTGCGCCAGGTGCCCGGGGCCGAGTGTTCAGCACTGACCATTCGGGATGTGCTGGAGCTGGTGGAAGAGGCTGACGTTCAGCTGGATGAGGCCGGTCTCAGGGCCAAAGCGGCCATTGAGAGCTGCCGCAGCCGGCTGATTGAAAGCAACCTGCGCCTGGCAGTGCACCTGGCCCGTGGCCAGCAAAACCGCGGCCTGCCCATGCCGGACCTGATTCAGGAAGGCAACGTGGGCCTGATCAAGGCAGTGGAGCGTTTCGATCCGTCACGGGGCTTCAAGTTCTCCACCTACGCCTACTGGTGGATTGCGGAAGAGATCAAACGGGCCATCAAACGGGGCCGTCGGGTGGTGCGCACTCCGGATCACGTGGTGGATGAGATTCGTAAGGTGCAGGCCGTAGAAGCCCGTCTGGCCCGCAGCCTGGGGGAGCTCCCCACCCGGGAAGCCCTGGCCGCTGCCACGGACACTACCCCGGCCCGTATCGAGGAGTTGTACCGTTTTGCCCGGCCGGAGGTGTCTACCTCTATGCCCATCGCTTCCGATGGTGATCTGACATTGGCGGATACGCTGATGGATTCAGAGTCGGAGCCGGTGGATCAGGTGATGGGGGACCGGGATCAGCAGCGGGTGCTTGACCAGGTATTGTCCATGCTGAAACCCCGTGAGGGGGAGATCCTGCGCCGCCGCTTTGGTCTCGATCGCCGGGAGCCGGAAACCCTGCAGATGATCTCAGCGGATCTGGGTATCAGCCGGGAACGGGTGCGCCAGATCGAGAAGGCAGCCATGATGAAGTTGCGTGAACATTCTGCGGATTTTGCCCATTTGGCGGGCAATTGAGTGGAGATTTAAACCCTTTGTCAGCAGTCAGAAAGCCTCCGTTCGGAGGCTTTTTTTATGGCTTTCCGGGCAGCCGGTATTCCCTGTGGGAGCGGCCATGGCCGCGATAAGGCAACTCCGGTACAGATGTTCTGGCAGGAGGATTCGTTATGCATGGAAATTAATCGCGGCTATAGCCGCTCCCACAGGGGGCTATCTCACAGGGGGGAGGCGTTGTAAGGGTTAAATAACCCCGGCCAACAGGGCAATACCCACCCCGATCTGGCTGCTGATCACCACAATGGTCAGGGCCAGTCGCAGCTTCAGGTACCAGTCTGGCCAGTAGCCGCCCATGATGCGCCGGTCAGTGAGGTACAGCAGCAGGTAGAGCAGGGGGAAGACAATAATGGCGAACTGGTAGGGCAGCAGTACTGACAGGGCAGCAGTGATAAAAAAGAACTGGCTTAACAACAGGGCATTAACCGGTGAGATTGGATAAGAGCGGTCTTCCAGTTGCATGCCGATGGGCCAGTACACACCGGCCATAAATGCCAGAATGCCGGCGCTATAAAGGAAAAACAGCTTGGCTGCCATGTCGGCGCCACCGGGCCAGAACCAGATCGCTAATAACCCCAGAATGAAAGGGATCATCCCCCCCAGACCACAGGTAATCGCAAGGCGATGAACTGACAACATCAGTTGGCACCCTTGGTGGGCATACGCAGGGGGTCGGAAGAAGTCCCCTCCAGGCCGATCATTTCGTTATAGGCGGAATCATGCATCAGCATGCGATTGGGTACTGCGTAATGGTCCAGTAACTCATTCATGGCAGAAGAGCTGGGCAATAGCAGGGTCTGGTGTTCATTGTCAGAGAGCATATAGAGCTGTTGGTTCAGCCACAGCCGGGCAATGTAGTGTTTGCCTTCAATAGAGATGATGTCCGCACGGGTGACTTTGTCACCCTGTTCCTTCAGTTGTTGTAACGTAATGCGCATGGCAAACCCTCCAGAATATGTCCAGTTTTACGTGAACCGGATCAGGCTGGATGGGTCAGGGGTTAAAAAAAAGAACCATTGTTAAAAGTAATGGAAGTTATAGGAGTTATAGCTTCTGTATTTGTAGAGTAAGGAGACACTAACTAAGGGGTTTTGCTCTGCCATCGGCCAAGATAAAAGCCGCTGGCTACAGCCCCCAGAGCCAGTGTGCCGTTGAGGCCCAGATTGGCCCAGGCCTGAACCCAGGCGCCGGCTTCAATCAACTGCAGGGTCTCCAGGCTAAAAATGGAGAAGGTGGTAAAACCGCCGCAGAAACCAGTCATGACAAACTGGCGCCGGTGCAGTGCCGCCATGGGGTGTTGTTGGGGCAGCGTCAGGGCCGCAAACCAGCCAATGATCAGGGAGCCCAGCACATTCACTGACAGAGTGCCCAGGGGGATCAGCCCGCCGGCCTCCGCTGGCATGCCCTGTTGAATGGCGTAGCGGCACAGGCTGCCCAGCATACTGCCCAGGGCGACCCAGAGGGTAACGGTGGGGTTCATGGCATGCCTCCTGCCAGCAACAGCCGCATGCCGGTGGCACCCAGCCACAGGGCCGTCATGCAACCGAACAGTGAAAGGAAGATGTTGTTGAAGGCGTTGCTCCAGTCCCCCGCCTGCATCAGGGTCAGGGTCTGCAGGCTGAAGGAGGAGACAGTGGTGTAGCTGCCACAGAAACCCAGAATCAGCAGCCCGGTGAGCTCGCCGCCAAACCAGGACTGGGTGCCAGCCAGCACGGCCAGGGCGCCTACCACCAGGGCGCCGGTGAGGTTCACAACCATGGTGCCCCAGGGGAATACCTCACCGGTGTAGCCGGTGACCAGGCCGCTCACCCAGTAACGCAGCACGCCACCCCCGGCACCCCCCAGGGCCACTGCCAGCCAGGTCAGCATGGTGGCGCCGGTGGCAGCTGGAAGCTGCGGCTGAGGGCCAGGGTTTCGGCCCGCTGGGGGCAGCCGGTGAGGTGGTCGTTGACCATGCCAACGGCCTGCATAAAGGCATAACAGATAGTGGGGCCAACGAAATTGAAACCGTGCTGTTTCAGGGCCCGGGACATGGCCTGTGACGCCGCTGTTTCAGTGGGGATTTCCGGGAAGCTGGCAAAGTGATTGATCTGGGGGCGGCCGTCCACAAAACTCCAGAGAAAATGGGCGAAATTCTGGCCCTGGGAACGCATCTTCCGGTAACCGGCGGCGTTTTTGAGGATAGACTGAATCTTCAGGCGGTTGCGCACAATGCCCGTATTCTGCATCAGCCGTTCCACATCCTGATGGTTAAAATGGGCCAGGCGGTCCGGGTCAAAGTCGGCGAAGGCGGCCCGGTAGTTAGCCTGTTTGCGCAGAATTGTCAGCCAGCTCAAGCCGGCCTGCTGGCCATCCAGGCAGAGCTTGGCGAAGAGCTCCAGGGGGTCCGCCACCGGGCGGCCCCACACCTGGTCGTGGTAGGCCACATAATCCGGGGCATCGCCACACCAGGGGCAGCGTTCCTGGGGTTCTGTCATGGTGCTGGCTGGCTCATGCACGGGCATTTCCCTCTGTTACCGGACTGCCTGGGGTTACAGGCCCAGGCGGGCTTTCAGCCAGAGGCCCATGTCGCGGATTTCGTTGGGGTGAACGGCATGGGGCATCGGGTAGCTGCGGTATTCTGCCGGGTAACCCCGGGCTTTCAGGGTATGCACGATGCGCTGGCCGAGCATTTCCGGAATCATCGGGTCAGCGGTGCCGTGGCAGACCAGTACCGGCAGCTGGCTGTTAGCCTCATGGGCCTGGATGGTGTCACTGGTGGCGAAATAGGACGACAGCACCAACAGTCCCCCCAGAGGCTCAGGATGAGTCAGGGCTGCATGCAATACCACCGCTCCCCCCTGGGAGAAGCCCGCCAGAATAATCCGCTCACTGGGAATGCCCCGTTGCCGTTCCCGCTCCACAAAGGCGCGGGCATCTTCAGCGGACTGGGTCAGCTGTTTCTCGTCCACGGAGCGGTCCACATCCACCGCCTTGATATCGTACCAGGAAGGCATGGACATGCCGCCATTGATGGTCACCGCCCGGGCGGGGGCGTGGGGGAAAATAAAGCGCACCCGGGACTCTGCCGGCAATCCCAGTTCCGGCACAATGGGCTCAAAATCATGCCCGTCAGCCCCCAGGCCATGGAGCAGAATAACCGTGGCATCGGCTTCGCCACCGGGAGGGTTGATCTCTACACAGGGTAACAGGGCCATGATTGTCCTCATTGAAAAAAGGTACCAGCCTGGGTCAGTTCAGTGACAAAGACGGCGATGGGAAAGTTATGCAGAAGCTAACAGGGTTCGCCCCGGGCCTCAACAGGTAGTGTGCTTATGTCTGGCGACACTGCAGCGGGGTGTGGAGTTGCCAGGGGGGAGCTTGGGGCATTGCAGGGGCTGCCGGGCCTTTCGTTGCAGAGGGCTCCTCTGGCTGCCACAGCAGCGACAGCCAGTAACCGGAGACGACCAGCACCCCCGCCTGCCAGCCGCTGTTGTTGGCCGGCAAGCTCAGTTGCCAACGGGACGGATCAGCAGCCCCCTGGGTTAGTTGCAGCTGTTGCAGGTTATTGGCGATACCCTGGTGCGTGGCTTTTAGCCACGCCTCTTTCAGGGTCCATAACAGCAGAAAGCGGTCTTTGCCGGTGGCGGGGGGCAGGGCAGCCAGGCAGGCCTGCTCCCGGGGGGTAAACCAGCGTTCAGCCAGTGCCTGCCAGTGCAGTATCCGGTTCCGGGGCTCCAGGTCCAGGCCCAGGGGGCGCTGGTACAGGCCACAGACTGCCAGCCCGTCACTGTGGGCCATGGCGGCATAGCGGCCCCACTCCGGGGGCAGCAGCAGCGGCCCCGCTGCGGGAACCTGATGGTTGTCCCTGCCAGGGCATTCCCGGGCCAGGGCCCGTTGCAGCAGTTGCCGGGACAGGCGGTATTCCAGCCGCCGGGTTGGGTTGGTGATGGTGTTCAGGCGCTGTTCCTGGGCCTTGTTCAGGGGTCTGGTGTTGTCGGCGCCGGCTGCCAGTGGCTGCAAATACAGGCGAGGCCCATGGGCGGGCGCCATATCAGTTAATAGCTCCAGGTCCCTGGCGTAAGCGCCAGGCCCCGGCAGGTGCTCCCGGGGTGTTCTCATGGTCAGGGCTGCAGGCGGCTGATGGTCCACTGCTCACCCTCCAGGCGATACTCGAAGCGGTCATGGAGGCGGCTGGGCCGGCCCTGCCAGAATTCCATGCGCTGGGGCCGTAATTGGTAGCCGCCCCAGAATTCCGGTAATGGAATGTCTCCCTGGTCAAAGCGGGTCTCAATGTCCGCCAGCCGTGCTTCCAGTGCCTGCCGGGAATCAATGCTCTCACTCTGGCGTGACACCCAGGCACCGATCTGGCTGCCCCGGGGGCGGCTATGGAAATAGCGTTCAGACTCTTCCCGGCTGACCTGCTCCACCGTGCCTTCCACAATCACCTGTCGGTTCAATGGTAACCAGGGAAACAGCAGGCTGGCCCGGGGGTTCTGCTGCAGGTCCCGGGCTTTGCGGCTGTGGTAGTTGCTGTAAAAGACGAAACCCGAAGGCTCGAGACCCTTGAGCAGCACGGTGCGCAAGCCCGGTACCCCCTGACCATCGGCGGTAGCCAGGGAGCAGGCATTCACATCTTCAATGCCGGCCTCCTGGGCGGCCTTGAACCAGTGTTCGAACTGTTGCAACGGGTCGGCATGCAATTGGCTGCGGCGCAGGCCGCTGCTTTCAAAATCTCGGCGCAGGTTACTGATATCCATGGCAGGGCGTCCCGGGAAAGTGGCAAACACCTATCATACAGGGCGCCAGCCTGTGCCGACAGTGACTGTTGTCAGGCCGTGCCGGGGGGGCTGGGAAGCCGTTGCTTACGGCGCCGTCATAAGCCCTGAGTCTTGCCCGGGTGTTACCTGGCGGCTGTCTGGTTATAATAGGCATCTTTCGCTTCCCTGTTACCAGCCGGGTAAGAATTTTTTCAGCTTAGGAGAAACCCATGGTGCGTATTACAGTTTTGGCAGTGTGCCTGCTATTTACCAGCCTGGCCCAGGGGCAGACTCGCATTGCCGTGGCCTCCAATTTCGAACCTACGGCCCAGGTTCTGGCGGATAATTTTTTTGACGCTAGCGGTGAGCGCCTGACCCTGGTGGAGGGGGGCACTGAGCAGCTGGCCCAGCAGATCCGCCAGGATGTGGGCTTTGCTGCCTTTATTTCCGGGGACAAGGCCCGGGTTGAGCAGTTGCTGGAAGGGGGCATGGCGGTAGAGGGGACGGACTTTGTTTATGCCACCGGCCGCCTGGTGCTGCTGGCGGATAACCCGGAAAATGAGCAAGGTCATGGCCCGGAAGAGATGCTTCGGGAAGAATCCTATCTGAGCCTGGCGATTCCCCATGCCCGTGAAAGCGCCTACGGCGAGGCCACTGCCAAGGTGCTGGATGAAATGATTGGCTCCCGCTACCGGGTACGCCGGGAAGTGCAGGGCAACTCCTCTGCCCAGACCTTTCAGTTTCTGCGCAGTGGTTCAGTGGATCTGGGCTTTGTGCCCCTGAGTCTGGTGATCGCCCATGATATTCCCGAGGAGCGTTACTGGCTGGTGCCTGACGATATGCATGATCCCCTGGAGCAGGCAGCGGTGCTGATCGATGAAGACAGTGAGGTGGCGCGGAAATTCCTTGAGTACATGCAAAGTGACGAAGCCCGCCAGATTATTCTGGATGCCGGGTATGAATAAGGGCACCAGCCCGTTTTTTGCCTATATCGGCCGTTTGCGCTGGATCCGGCGCTGGGGGCTGATGCGCAATGCCATTGAGGAAGACGTGGCGACCCATTCCTGGGAAGTGGCGGTGCTGGCCCATGGCCTGGCGGTGATACGCAATGCTCATTTCGGCGGTCAGGTTAACGCCGAGGCAGTGGCCACTGCCGGTCTGTACCATGATGCGGCAGAGGTGATTACCGGGGATATGCCAACGCCGGTGAAATACCACTCAGCGGTGATGCGCGAAGCGTTCGGGGATATTGAACACAAAGCCCAACAGGAGCTCCTGGCGCTGTTGCCGGATAGTCTGCGGGAACATTTCGCCCCCTGTATTCAGGAAGAGGCATGGAGTGCGCAAACCCGGGAGCTGGTGAAGGCCGCGGATCGGTTGGCGGCCTATCTCAAGTGTGAAGCGGAAATACGGGCGGGTAACCGGGAGTTTGAACAGGCAGGCCAACAGATTCTGCAACGGTTGCAGCAAGACGCCATTCCGGAAGTCACGTATTTTCTTCAGGTGTTTGCACCGGATTACGGCACCAGTCTGGATAACCTGCTTTCCTGAGGGGCTCGGCCCTGCAGCACAGGTACCCGGTTACTCAGGCGCCGTCATCATCTTCTGTTTCATGGCTCAGGCGGGAATGCACGGCCATGGAACTGGGTAGCTGCTCGCCGACACGGCGGGGAATGCCATCGGCTTTTTCCACCGCCTCATCCAGGTGGGCCCGGTTAAACTCGATGCCCGGGTAACGGGACTGGAGTGCGGTTAGCTGGATCTGGGTCTGCTGCCACAGTTTATCCTGTTCTTCAGCGCCCAGTTCCTCTGACTGGCCATGGACCTGCAGCCAGACAATGCCATCCTGCACCCCGGCTTTGACCGGTTCCTCCACAATGCGCACCGATGTGCCCCTTTCGACCTCCCACACCAGGGTGCTGATATCCTCGTTATACATGCGAATACAGCCATGGCTTACCTGCTGGCCGATACCGAAGCGTTTGTTGGTGCCATGAATCAGGTAACCGGCTTCTTCCAGAAGCAGGGCAAAGGGTCCCAGGGGGTTCTCTGGTCCGGGAGGGATCATTCGCGGCAAAATCTCACCCCGTTCCTCGGCCTGACGGCGCACGGAAGACGGCGGGTACCAGGCCGGTTGCTCCAGGCGCATGGTGACGTGGGTGTCTGTCAGGGGGGAGGGGTTGTTGCTGGTGCCAATACCCACCGGATAGGTGGTGACCTTGCCGTCTTTGAAGTGATACAGCCGGTATTCCGACAGATTCACCACAATGCCGTCGTGGGGCGTGGAGGGCAGCAAGTGATGGGTGGGCAGTGTCACGGAGGTGCCGTCACCGGGTAGCCAGGGGTCCACGCCCGGGTTGGCACGGACCATTTCCAGGTAGCCCAGCCCATAGACTTCCCCCAGGTCGGCGAAGGTGTCTTCATAAACTGTGTGCAAATGAATGATTTCACCCACCAGCACATCGCCATTGGTCAGACTCATGGTTCGCCCCTGTGCAGTGGGAATGCTGACCAGCAGGCACAGCAGAACGAGGGCACAAGGGGGAAGAATAGGTCGCAACACAGTTATTGTCTCTACAGATACAGATATGAAGAGATTAAAGGTTACCGGGTCCCGGAACAAGCCTGACAGCCTTTTCAGACGTGCTGCCGGAACCCTCTGCAGACCCTGTAACGGAATGGTAACCTTTTTCTAACGGCGCTGAATGGCTTCGGCGTTTTTCAGTACCTGCTCAAACACATTCAGGCAGGTCTCAATGTCTTTTTCTGAGACCCCTTCCAGCATCTGGTCCCGCAGCACAGTGGCCCGGGCATCCAGGGTTTTCATAAAGGCTTCCCCCTGGGGGGTCAGGTGCAGACGGCGGGCGCGGCGGTCTTTTTCACAGGGGCGGCGTTGAATCAGGCGTTGCTGCTCGAGATTGTCCAGTAACCGCACCAGGGTGGGGTTCTCAATGGCCATCAATTCTGCCAGTTCCCGTTGAGTAACCCCCTCACCCCCACGGTGCAAAGCCACCATGGTGGTCCACCGTGCCTGGGTGACACCCAGGTCTTTGAGGCGTTCATCTAATAGTTTACGCCAGCGTCGGGCCAGGCGGGCGAGAGAGAAAGGAAACTGTCGGCGCATGATTGTCGGATTCTCCACAGTGTCTGTCTTAGCGGGTCAGTATTTACTCGCAGACTAATGGATATAAACTAATAATGACAGTATGCTGAAACTATAGGTATTACTGCGTAGGGGGCGCCTTATTCGGTTTAGTAACCGTGTTTGCCCACCAGATCCCCATCAATGTCATCCATGGTTATCGCATTTTCATCATTCCGTGGGTCCATTTCCGCCATGCCTACAGCGACCTCAGGGGTTGTCATGACAAAGGCTTCCTGGTCTTCCACCGGCACATCCGTAGTGTGGCGGATGCGGTTGCTCACATACCCCGCCAGCAGGAACAGCATCAGGCTGTTACCCAGAAACAGGCCCCCCGGGCCAAGGCGGTCCATCATCAGGGCCCCTGCCACCGGGCCAATGCAGCTGCCAATGCCATAGGCGAGCAACAGTGTGGTACTGGCGCCTACGATTTGGTTGGACTCCATGCGGTCATTGGTGATGGCTACAGCGATGGGGTAAATGGCCGCGGTCAGGCCTACAAAAAGGGCGCTGGTGAACAGTACCAGGGCCGGCATCAGTTGGCCCAGAAAGGCGGTGGCGAAACTGGCTACCCCGGCGACCAGGCTGGTGATAAGCATAATCCGGCGGCGGTCGAAGCGGTCACAAAGCATACCAATGGGCCAGGCCAGTATCATGGCTGCGAGAATCGAGCCGGCCATAAAATAGCTGATACGGTCCATGGGCAAGCCAATCTGGCTGGCGTACACCGGCCCCATGGTATAAAACCCGGTAATCAGCATGCCGCAGAGAATGGCCCCTGCCAGGCCGGTAGCGGCCACTTCATAAATGGCGGGAAAGCCCACCCGTATGCTGGGGCCTATGGCGGGGGCCTCCATGCGGGTAATGGACAGGGGTATCAGGGCGGCGCTGATAAGAATAGCCGCCAAAGAAAACAGCATGAAATCCGCCGGATTGCCCAGGTTGATCAGTAACTGGCCACCGGCCACGGCAATAAAGAACACCACCTGGTAGACCGCAAACAGGGTGGCCCGGTTGCGGTTGGTGGCGCTGGCACTGAACCAGCTTTCAACAATGATCATCAGCCCTGCCATGGCAAAGCCGCTCACTACCCGCAGGGCGCTCCACAGGTAGGGTTCCACCGCCATGGGGTAAATCAGCGTGGCACAGGCCAGCAGGGCAGAAAAGGCCGCAAAAGCGCGAATGTGGCCGGCACGGCGAATCACCCGGTCGGCATACAGGGTGCCCACCACAAAGCCTACTGAGTAAAACACCAGTACCCAGCCGATGGTGGCTGTGGAGAATTGATCGATATTGAGGCGCAGGCCCAGGAGCGTGTTGAGAAATGCGTTGCCACTCACCAGCAGAATCAAGCTGATGATCAGCGCCGACATGGCGAATACCACCCGTGTCATTGTTGTTGCTCCGGGAATGCTGGTGAACTGAGGTAGGCACTTCGCTGAAAGCGACTGCCAGAACCGGGTTTACTGAATGGGCGCAAGTTTAAATGATACTAACCGGGTTAACCAATAAGCACTATCACTAAGGGGCCAATGTGGTCCACGGGCAAGGAGGCAGATAATGCAGCAGGAGTCGACCCAGCACCGTTGGCGGCAGCGGGGCAAAGCCTGGTTGCCCGTGGCAGCCGGCAGCCTGGCTGGGGTGTATTTTGCCCTTGCGGCCTGGCTTAATCCCCTGGAGGTGGCGGCAGATGCCCCCTGCGGCGAACCGGGGGTCCTGTTGTCGGCCCTGCAGGGGGAAGTGTCACCCCGCACCGGGGACTGGGTCACTGTGGAGGCGGTGGTCAGTGCTGATTTTACCCATGAAGACGGTTTTGGCGGCTTTTTCCTGCAGCAACCGGCGGCGGAGGTGGCCCCGGATAAGACCCGCTCCCGGGGGCTGTTTGTGTATGCTCCGGAGACACAGGTGGTGGTGGGGGAGCGGTTGCGCCTGCGGGGGCAGGTGGGTCAGCACCATGGCATGACCCAGCTCAGCAGAATCCAGATTGAGGGGCGCTGCGGCGAGCATGGGGCCCTGACCCCGGTACCGGTGTCCCTGCCGTTAACCGAGGCTCAGCGGCATCGTCTGCAGGGCATGGTGATTACCCTGGAGCCACCGATTACGGTCACCGGCAACTATTCACTGGGCCGCTTCGGCACCCTGAAGCTGGCGGATGAACGGCTTTATATCCCCACCCAGTTGGCGTTACCGGGCCAGGCAGCACAACGGCTGGCAGCAGCGAACAGGGAGCGAATGCTGATACTGGATAACGGCAGTCGGCGGCAGTTTCCTGACCCGGTTCCTTATCCCCCGGAGGGCCTGACGGCAGAGCGAACGGTACGTACAGGGGATCAGCTGGAGGCGCTAACCGGGGTGCTGGATTACCGCTACGACAACTGGCGCCTGCAGCCCCTGAGTACACCGCTGTTCAATACCGCTAACCCGCGCCCCCAGGCGCCGCCCGCCCCGGAGGCAGGGCAGCTGCGTCTGGCCGCCTTCAATGTGGAAAACTACTTTAACGGCAACCAGGGCTTCCCCACACCCCGGGGAGCCATCAGCCCCCGGGAGCTGGCCCGGCAGGAGGCCAAACTGTCTGCGGTGTTGAGGGGTTTGCAGGCGGCGGCAGTGGGCCTGGTGGAGGTGGCCAATGATGGCTACGGGGCTGACAGCTCCATTGCCTCCCTGGCGGCCATGGCCGGTGAGGACTGGGCCTGGGCGACCCCGGAAACCCCCCGCACCGGCTCCGATGAGATCACCAACGGGCTGATTTACGACCGCCGTCAACTGGTCGCCCTGGGCCCCGCCTTCAGCCCGGAGCACCGGGCTTTTATGGGGGGTAACAGGCCGCCACTGGGGCAGTGGCTGCGCCATAGGCACAGTGGGGTCACGGTGCTGGTGGTGGTTAACCACTGGAAGTCCAAGCGCTGCGGTAATGCCACCGGGGAGCAGCAGGACCAGAACGATGGCCAGGCCTGCTGGAACCCCCTGCGCCTGGCAGCCGCGGAGGCGTTGATCCAGTGGCTGGGGACCTTGCCGGAGGCGGCCCATAGCCCGGTGCTGTTACTGGGTGACCTGAACGCCTATGCCCGTGAAGAGCCCCTGCAGCGGTTGGCGGCGGCGGGCTTCACCAATCTATTGGCAGAGCAGCAACCGCCCCCCCACAGTTATGTGTTTATGGGCCAGTCCGGCACGCTGGACTATGCTCTGGGGAACCCGCCGTTGCTGGCCTTGCTGGAACAGGTTCAGCTCTGGGGAATCAATGGGGATGAACCGCCGCTGCTGGATTACCGCCTGGGGGGTAAAACCCGGGAACAGCGGCAGCAGCTATTCAGTGATTCTCCCTGGCGATCATCAGACCATGACCCGATATGGGTGGATATCCGGCCTAATTAGAAAGTAGTCCTTTGCTTACATCTAGTTAGGACATCCCCTAAGCATCAGGGCTGGCAGGAAAAATACCGATGGTACTGATTCTGCCAGAGGCTGGACAATGCTGTAAAAAGTCTATAATGAATGGTTACTGTTTTTTTATGATTTAGAACCAGAGCCGATATCGCCATGAATAACAAGAAGCCGGCGCCACTGGATTCTGCCTCGTTAGCTGTGCCGCTGATGTTTCGCCAGGGTCCCAGCCTGATTGCCCTGGGATACCTGTTGCTGGGGGTGCTCTGGATTGTATTCAGTGATGCGTTTGTGGAGGCCACGGACCTTGGATACCGGGTACAGACCTGGAAAGGGCTGGGTTACGTGGCTGCTACCGCGGTGCTGTTATACGGCGCCATGCAGATGCTTTACCGGATGATGCAGCAGAGCCAGGAGCGCCTGTTCCGGGCACAGCGCATTGCCGGTCTGGGTGACTGGGGTCTGGACAGAAGCAACAGAGCTCTGAGCGGCTCTCCGGAGCTGTATCAGTTGCTGGGGGTGGCACCGGCCAAGTTGCAGAGCTGGGATCAGTTCAGGGCGTTATTCCGGCAGCAGGACCAGGGCAGGCTGGATGCCCTGCTGGAGCCGGAAGGCCAGAGCAATGTCCAGAGCATGCTCGAATGCCAGTTAGCCGGGGAGGGCCACCAGCGCTGGTTTCAGCTGCGGGTAGAGTCCGGCTGTAGTCAGCAGGTGGCAGGTACTCTTTTGGACATTACCCGCCAGCGGGGGTTGATGGATGCGGTGCTGGAGCGTGAAGCCCGTTTCGCTGAAATGGCCCGGCATATTCCGGAAGTCTTCTGGATCTATGAGCCGGAGCAACAGTGCATTACCTATGTCAGCCCGGCCTTTGAAAAAATCTGGCAGTATACCCCTGAGGAGCTGGCCCTGGACCCTGCCCTGTGGATGGCTTCAGTGCACCCGGATGACCGGGAACAGGTTCGCCAACGCACCGCACAGAACCTAACCGATGCCCGCCCCTGCAGTGGTGAATACCGTATTCACCGGGCCGATGGCCAGTGGCGCTGGGTCCATGACCGCACATACCCCATTTGTGATGAACAGGGGGTGCTGTTGCGAATCGTAGGGGTCACCCAGGACGTTACCGAAGAGCATTACCATCAGCAGGCCTTGTACCAGGCTGCCCACTATGACGGCCTGACCGGGCTGCCCAACCGGGTGCTGTTTCATGAACGGCTGGAACATCAGTGTCTGGAAACGTCTCATGAGCATCGCTCTGCCCTGTTTTTTATCGACTTGGACCGGTTCAAGACCATCAACGATTCCATGGGCCACAGTGCCGGTGATGAGCTGTTACGCCAGGTGGCACAGCGGCTGCAGGAAGTGTTGTTGGGGCGGGGCTTTATTGCCCGCCTGGGGGGGGATGAATTTGCCGTGCTGTTATCCCGCCAGTCAGATTTTGAGCAGCATGAGAAAGTGGCTAGGGATCTGATTTGCGCCCTGTCACGCCCCTATCTGATCCAGCAGCAGACTTCTTATGTGACGGTGAGCATGGGTATTGCCCTGTATCCCGCGGATGGCAGTGACCCGGAGACCTTGCTGAAAAATGCCGACATGGCCATGTACAGTGCCAAGGCAGAGGGCCGTAACACCTACACCTATTTTCACCATGAGCGGGCCAGCGCTTCCACTGACCGCATGCACCTGGAGATGGATATTCACCGGGCCGTGGAGCGGGGCGAGTTTGAGTTGTATTACCAGGCCCAGTTCACCGTAGATGACCGCAGTCTGGTGGGGGCTGAATGCCTGCTGCGCTGGCACCACCCCCAGCGGGGCATGATTTCCCCGGTGGAGTTTATCCCGTTACTGGAAGAAACCGGTCTGATCCAGCGGGTCGGGCTATGGGTGATTGAAGAGGCGTGCCGCCAGCTACAGGCCTGGTGTCAGTGGGGTCTGAGGGACTTTATCCTGGCGGTGAATGTCTCTGCCCGCCAGCTCAACGACGAGCAGCTGCCGGCCCACATTGCCCATTTGCTGGAAGTCTATCAGGTACCGGGCAATATGCTGGAGCTTGAGCTCACAGAGAGCTCCCTGATGCAGGAACCTGCCCATGCCCTGCGCTTATTTACCGAGTTGCGGGCAATGGGCGTGCGCATCGCCATCGACGATTTTGGTACCGGCTACTCCAGCCTGAATTACCTCAAGCAGTTTGCCCCGGATCTGCTGAAGATCGACAAAAGCTTTGTGGACGGGATCGCCGGTGATGATAAAGACCGGGCGATTCTCTTCGCCATTATCAATCTGGCCCACACCCTGGATATCTGCGTGATTGCAGAAGGGGTGGAGCTGGAAGAGCAGATGACCAGCCTGAGCCACGGCAAGTGCGACTGGGTTCAGGGCTTCCTGATGGCCAGGCCGCAACCCGCTGGCGTGTTTGTGCCCTGGTTGCAGCAGCAGCGTCTTTTAACCGGGGTCAACTGACCCTGCCATCACCCGGTCATGGTTCACCTTGATGCGACTGGCAGCCCCAGGGCCGCCGGCATGGGTGCACAGGGTTGCCAGTAGCGCCAGTACCGGTCTGGCAGCCTCAAAATCCGCCAGCTGGCCGCTGGCCCAGAGTTCCAGCTCACCCCGGGCTGCCTGGGCCACAGTGCCGGCTACCGGTGCCTCCAGGTAGCGCCCCCCGGCCCGGGCTACCCGGGCGTGCAATGCCGGGGCATCTTCCGGCTGGTGGCTGGTCAAATCCACAATCAGCCGGTCTTCCAGGTCACCCGCCAGTAAACCGTCCTTGCCCCCCAGCACGGCATTCACCGTGGCGGTGTCTGCCAGGGCAAGCAAAATAAGACTGCTGGAGCGCTGTAAAAGTTCCGCCGGGGTGTTTACCGTCTCGTGACCCTGAGAAAGTGGTCTTGAAATTGTGCGGTTGTACACAGTTACCGCATGTTCCTGCTGACGCAATCGGGCCGCAACCGCAGCCCCCAGATTACCGAAACCAATCAGTCCAATTGTCATGAGAGCACCTCCTGTAGCGGCTTCAGAGCATTCAGGGTAACCAGAGAAAGGCCTTCTGGGCTAGTGTTTACTTTGCTCGACTGGCCCATGAGGCAAATTTCTACGTCATTAATGCCAAGGCCGGGCAATTGTCTTTAGCTACATACTTTCCTGGAACGTTGTTTCTGCAGCAAATTGGATGCCGTGCAGATGCAAGGAACCCCGCACTCTGAATGCGGGCATTTTCGGCAGTCTTGCGCTTGGTAAGACGTAACTCCGGATCAAGGAAAGGTGGAGCATAATAAGATGAATACATCCGTAAACCATAGTGGGCTTGGGCTGCCCGCGATCTATCTGCACCTGGTACAGCAGGTGCTCAATGCCAGGGGGATGGACAGCCGGCGGTTGCTGGTTGAATCGGGCCTGGATCCCGATTCCCTGTTGCAGGAAGAGAGCCGTATACCGCTCTCTACCGCCGCGGTGTTTATGCACCGGGCGATTATTGAATCCCGTGAACCGGGGCTGGGCTTTCTGCTGGCGGAAGAGTTGCGACTTCCCCTGCACGGCCCCCTGGGGCGGGCGGTTATGAGCAGTGAGAACCTGCGGGAAGTGCTGGACATGATGACCCGGTTTATTGCCCTGCGTATACCACTGCTGCAGGTCAACACTTACCGGGAGGGGCGTTATTCGGTGATCGAGTTCAGTGGCGACGGCCCCACGGCCCTCACGGATTTTGTGCTGGATGCGGTGACCGTGGGCTGCGTGTACATGGGTAAGCAGATTATCAACGCCCGCACCCACGAGCAGTTTATTGAGCGTAAAGGGGCTGAGCCGGCTTGTTACTCCCGCTTCAAGGACCAGTTGCCGGTGTCGATCCGTTACGAGCGCCGCCGCAACGCCCTGCTGTTCCCGGTGGAATGGCTGGACTACCCGGTGCGCTTCAGCGATTCAGAAGTGGCCCAGGTGTCCCGGGCCCAGTGTGAGCAGTCTCTGCAGCAGCTGACCCAGGACCAGGGGTTGCGGCCACGGGTGCGGCGGATTGTCGCTACCAGCCACCCGTTCCCGCCCCGCCTGGGCCAGGTGGCACAGTCACTGTTTATGTCGGAGCGGACCCTGAAGCGGCATCTGCAGGGTGAGGGGGCGACTTACCAGGAAGTGGTGGATGACGTGCGTCTTGAGCGGGCCGAGAAGCTGCTCACTACCACCCGCCTGAGTCTGGGGCAGATTTCCGATGCCCTGGGTTATGCGGACGCCGCCAATTTCACCCGGGCCTTTAAGCGCTGGACCGGTATCAGCCCCAGTGCTTACCGCCGGGAGAGCGCCATGCGCAATATCCCCACCGCAGCGCCGGTAGAGATGGCGCTGGCCAGCCACGACATATAGGGCACCTGGCAGTAACAAAGCGGCCCCGGCTAATTACCGGGGCCGCTTTGTTTAAGCCACAGCGGTCTGCTGGGACTGGGACTGGGACTGGGACAGGTTCAGCTCCACCAGGCCGTCCTTTAACCGCACCGGGTAACTGGCCACAGTAACACCGTCCTCTTCCAGGCAGCGTCCGTCCAGCAGGCTGAAGTGCTGCTTGTACAGGGGAGAGGCCACCACCGGTTCCCCGGCAATATCCCCCACAATACCCCGTGCCAGCACATTGGCACCCCCCAGTGGGTCGTAGTGGCTCAGGGCAAAAATCTGCTGTTCTGTGTCCGGCAGGTAAAACAGGGCCACCGGACCGTCTTCGGTCCATACCGCTATCCCGGTGTCAGCCACCAGGTCCTGCTGGTTACACACGGTGATCCATTGGGTCTGTTTGCTCATGGTCTGTCTCCTGGGCGTCTGGTAAGGCGTCAGGGCGGCTCAGTGCCGCCCCAGCCGTGAGTGGCGGTGTTAGCTGGCTACCGCAATCAGTTTTTCTTTTGCGGTCATTTCCCTGGGCCGTTTCTGGCCCCGCTCCGGCACCCATTGCTGCAGCGGGTCATCCCGTTGGTCATTGACGAATTCCCGGAAGCGACGCAGCTTGTCCGGATCTGCCAGGGCGCTCTGCCACTCGCACTGATAGGTGTCCACCACGTGGGCCATCTGGGCTTCCAGCTCTTCCCCGAGACCCAGGCTGTCGTTGATCACCACGTCTTTGACATAGTCCAGGCCCCCTTCCAGGTTCTCCAGCCACACGGAGGTGCGCTGCAGCCGGTCAGCGGTGCGCACATAGAACATCAGGTAACGGTCGATGTACTTCACCAGGGTCTGGTCATCCAGGTCCGTGGCAAACAGGTCTGCGTGGCGGGGGCGCATGCCGCCGTTGCCGGAGACGTACATATTCCAGCCGTTCTCCGTGGCAATCACCCCCACGTCCTTGCTCTGGGCTTCGGCACACTCACGGGTACAGCCAGAGACCCCCATTTTCAGTTTGTGGGGAGAGCGCAGGCCCTTATAGCGGTTCTCCAGAAAGATCGCCATGCCGACGCTGTCCTGCACCCCGTAACGGCACCAGGTGCTGCCGACGCAGGACTTCACCGTACGCAGTGATTTGGCATAGGCGTGGCCGGTCTCAAAGCCTGCCTGTAGCAGCTCATCCCAGATCAGGGGCAACTGGTTCAGGGTGGCGCCGAACAGGTCCACCCGCTGGCCACCGGTGATCTTGGTGTACAGGCCATAGCGCTTGCCCACTTCCCCCAGCACGATCAGCTTCTCCGGGGTGATCTCGCCACCGGCGATGCGGGGCACAATGGAGTAGGTGCCGTTTTTCTGCATGTTGGCCATAAAGGTATCGTTGGTGTCCTGCAGGGGCACATGGTCCGGCTCATGCACATGCTCATTCCAGAACGAGGCCAGAATGGAGCCAATGGCGGGCTTGCAGATCTCACAGCCACGGCCCTTACCGTGTTTCTCCAGCAACTCTTTGAAGGTGCGGATCTTGCCCACCTGCACCAGGTGAACCAGTTCCTGGCGGGTATGGGGGAAGTGTTCGCAGATGTCCTTGTTGACCTCCACGCCACGGCTCTCCAGCTCCGACTCCACCACATTCTTCAGCAGGGCAGTACAGCCACCGCAACCACTGCTGGCTTTGGTATCCGCCTTGACGCTGCCCAGGTCCAGGGCGCCCGCATCAATGCTGCAGCAGATGTCCCCTTTGGTGACGTTATGGCAGGAGCAGATGGTGGCGGTAGCGGGCAGAGCATCAGCCCCCAGGGTGGGTGCTTCGCCGTCGCCAGCGGGCAGGATCAGTGACTGGGGGTTCTCCGGCAGATCGATGCCGTTGAGCATGTACTGCAGCAGGGTGTCATAGCGGCTGTTATCCCCCACCAGCACTGCTCCCAGGACTTTCTTGCGGTCCTGGCTGATAACCATTTTCTGGTAGGTGCCGTTGGACTCGTCGAGAAAGCGCACAGTGCGTGCCCCGGGGGTTTTGCAGTGGGCGTCGCCGATGGAGCCCACATCCACCCCCAGCAGTTTCAGCTTGGTACTCATGTCAGCGCCGGTAAAGGCCGCCTCGGTATCGCCGTTCAGGTGCGAAGACAGGGTCTTGGCCATGGTGTAACCCGGCGCCACCAGACCAAAGATCTGCTGGTTCCACAGGGCACACTCACCGATGGCGAAAATGGCCGGGTCACTGGTGCCACAATGGTTGTTCACCATGATGCCGCCACGGTCGCCGATCTCCAGATCGCAGCTGCGGGCCAGGGCGTCTTGGGGGCGGATACCGGCAGAGAAGACAATCAGGTCGGTCTCAAGGAAGTCCTCTTCGCCAAACTCCATACGCAGGCGATGCTCTTGTCCGGGAACAATGGCAGAAGTGGCTTTCTCCGTGTGTACCTGCACACCGATCTCTTCAATTTTGTCTTTCAGTACCTGGCCGCCTTCGTCGTCCAGCTGCACCGGCATCAGCCGTGGTGCAAACTCCACCACATGGGCTTCAATACCCAGCTGCTTGATGGCATTGGCCGCTTCCAGCCCGAGCAGGCCGCCGCCAACCACCACGCCTTTTTTTACCCCCTGGGCACTGGAGCGGATGGCATCCAGGTCGTCCAGGGTACGGTACACCAGGCAGTGTTCCTGCTCATGGCCGGGTATCGGCGGTACAAAGGGGTAGGAGCCGGTGGCCAGTACCAGGGCGTCGTAGGGGTAGTCCCCCTGATCGGTGCTGACCACCTGCTTATCCCGGTCAATACCGGTGACGCATTCCCCCAGGTGCAGATCAATGCCCTGTTCCTGATACCAGGTGAGGGGGGCCAGTGACAGGTCCTCATGGGTGGAACCGTCAAAGTACTCGGACAGGTGGACCCGGTCGTAGGCGCACAGGGCTTCCTCGCCGAATACCATAACCTGGTATTGCGCAGCCGCTGGGGTACCGGCGAACTGCTCCAGAAAATGGTGCCCTACCATGCCATTGCCGATAACGATCAGTTGCTTACTCATACCTTGTTTCCTCTCTGTGTCATTCTGGTTGAGGCCCGGGGCCTCTTAGTGGTCTGAGGGCGGTCAGTTATGCTGCCGCTGCCCCGCAATGTGCTTCACCAAAGACCAATAATTCCCGCCAGGGGGTCAAATCGGCTCCCTGCCGTAACTGTCTGAACAACCAGGGTCCGGTGCGGGCGTCGCCATAGAGCACGGCCCCCACCAACCGGTTGTCCCGCAGCAGCAGGTGACGGTATTCCTGCTGCTCACGGTCGTAATAGGTAATGGATTCGGTGCCTTCAGCGGGCACTACCTGGCCACAGGAAAACAGCTCAATGCCGCTGATTTTCAGCCGGGTGGCCTGTTCACTGAGGTGGTAGTGGGCCGGCTGCCCCAGCAGGTGAGCGGCCAGCACATCCGCCTGTTGATTGACCGGGTCCACCAGACCGAAGGTGTGCTCATGGAACTGGCAGCATTCCCCCAGGGCGTGAATATGGGGGTTGCTGGTGGTCAGGGTCTGGTCCACCACCACGGCACGGTCACAGACCAGGCCCGCCGCTGCCGCCAACTCGCTGTTGGGGCGAATGCCGGTGGCAATCACCACCAGGTCTGCAGCCAGGGTCTCGCCACTGGTCAGCTCCACAGCGGCGACCGGGCTCTCCCGGTGGGCATCCTTGCCATGGAACCCGGCCACCTGGGTTTCAAGCCTCAGGTTCAGGCCCCGGGCTTGCAGGGTCTCTGCCAGGAGTTGGCCGGCGGTGGCGTCCAACTGGCGGTTCAGCAGGTGGCTGCTGCGGTGCAACAGGGTCACCTGCATGCCCTGTTTGCGCAGGCCTTCTGCGGCTTCCAGGCCGAGAAAGCCGCCCCCCACCACCAGGGCATGGCCCCCCTGGCGGGCAGCCAGCTGCAGGGCCCGGGTGTCCTCCAGGGTGCGAAACCCCTGAATGCCGGGGCGCTCTACTCCGGGTAGCGGTGGCAGGGCCGGCCGTGAACCGGTGGCCAGCACCAGACGGTCGTAGCCAACCTGTTGGCCACTGGCGGTGCTGACCTGCTGTGCCTGGGGGTCAATGGCGGTGACCGGGTCACCGCTGATGCAGTGAATCTGGTGCTGTTGGTACCAGTGCTGGTCGCACAGGGGCAGGCTGCTGCTATCCGCTTCTCCCGCCAGCAAGGGGGACAACAGGATGCGGTTATAGGCAGTCTCGGGTTCTTCTCCGATAACGGTAATGGCCCAGGGCTGTGCCGGTTCTGCCACCAGGGACTGCAGCAGACGCTGGGCCGCCATACCGTGGCCAATAATGACCAGGCGTTGTGGTGTCAGTTGTGTGGTGGACGCTGTCATGGGTTTTCCCCGGGCCAAAAAAAACGCCTGCCTCCCCGGGTAGGGGGAGTGCAGGCGTCGTTGCCATTCCTGGTTGTAAGGTGCCGGCCCGGCTGCTGCGCCGGATCGGTCTGGTTCATAGGGTATAAGCTGCAGCAACCGTGCCAGTTATTTACCGGCCTGTTTTTGCAGAGAATTCACTGGAATTGCACCCCGGGTCGCGGCCTGGGCTTCCCGGTTTTGGTGCATTAAAACCGCCTGCGCACCTGATTGGTGCGCAAGCGGTATCCAGGCTGTCCTATCCTCAACCGCGATGGGCCGCTTTCACCAGGGGGCCGGCGCTGGCGCGGGCTGAGGTTCTCAGGGGCTGCACCTTTTTCTGCTTTTCATACAGGAACTGCAGCACCTCCTGGCGCAGGTGGTTGTACTCGCTGTCTTCCGCCAGAGCGACCCGGTTGCGGGGTCGGGGCAGCTTCACGGAGAGGATCTCGCCGATGGTGGCCTGGGGCCCGTTGGTCATCATAACGATACGGTCAGACAGCAGTACCGCCTCATCCACGTCGTGGGTAATCATGATCACGGTGCTGTTGAGTGACTGCTGGATCTCCATCAGGGAATCCTGCAGGTGGGCCCGGGTCAGGGCATCCAGGGCACCGAAGGGCTCATCCATCAGCAGTACCTTGGGTTGCATGGCCAGGGCCCGGGCTATGCCCACCCGCTGGCGCATGCCCCCGGAGAGTTCATCCGGGCGCTTGTCCAGGGCATGGTCCATGTGTACCAGCTCCAGGTTATGGATGATCCATTCCCGTCGCTCCTTGCGGCCCATGGTCTTGCCGAACACCTGGTTAACCGCCAGTTCCACGTTCTGGTAGGCGCTCATCCAGGGCATCAGTGAATGGTTCTGGAACACCACGGCCCGCTCAGGGCCTGGTTCGTTCACTTCCTTGCCATCCAGCATGCAGCCACCCTGGGTGGCTTGCAGCAGGCCGGCGACGATGTTGAGTACAGTGGACTTGCCGCAACCGGAGTGGCCGATGAGGGAAACAAACTCCCCCTGGTCCAGTTTCAGGTTGATGTTGTCCAGGGCCAGAAAATCCCCCTTCGCCGTGGGGAAGGACATGCTCACGGATGACAGTTCCAGATGGGGCTTACTCATGGTGTTCTCCTGATTCGCTGTTGCTCACCACCCCGGGGGTTAACCGGGAATGGGCTTACTGAGTGGATGCGCTCTTGTCCCAGGACAGGGCCCGTTGCAGCATTAACATGGTGCGGTCCAGCAGCAGGCCGATAACACCAATGGCGATCACCGCCACCATGATGCGGCTCAGTGAAGAGCTGCTGCCGTTCTGGAATTCATCCCAGATGAATTTCCCCAGCCCCGGGTTCTGGGCCAGCATTTCCGCGGCGATCAGCACCATCCAGGCAATTCCCAGTGACAGGCGCATGCCGGTGAAAATCATCGGGATAGCAGATGGCAGCACCACCCGGCGCACATGGGTGAGAAACGGCAGTCGTAATACCTGGCTGACGTTGCGCAGGTCCTGGCTCACGGAGTTCACCCCCATCATGGTGTTGATCAGGGTGGGCCAGAGGCTGCAAAGGGACACCGTGATCACCGAGGTGACAAAGGAGCGGGAGAACATGGGGTCGTCACTCACATAGGTGGCGGATACCACCAGGGTGACAATGGGCAGCCAGGCCAGGGGCGAGACCGGTTTGAACACCTGGATCAGGGGGTTGATGGCGGCGTACAGGTGCCGGTTCAGGCCCACCAGAATGCCCAGGGGAATGGCCACCAGGGAAGCCAGCAGAAAGCCGGACATCACCGTCATCAGGCTGGTGCCAATCTGGTGAAAGAAGGTGGGCTGGCCGGAATAGGGGCGGATGCGGGTTTCAGCCTCCGGGTTACGCTCCAGCAGCTGGGCATTGCGGGCTTCCTGCATGGCGATAAAATCCCGGGCCCGCTGTTGCTCTTCCTGGTAGTCCGCCCACAGGTTGCCGGACTGCTGCCACACCTGGGCCGGCCCTGGCAGACTGCCCACGGCGGTATCCACGTTCTGTGAAGCCAGTTGCCAGAGCATCAGGAAGACCGCGATGCCGATAATGGGCATGCCCAATGTGCGTAACACTCCCTGCAGACTGAAAGCGGGCAGTCGCTGTTGCACAAAATCACTGATGGGTTTGGTGTAGCGCATAACAGTGTCCATGTTTCTCTCCTTCGGCCAGACCCCGTTTCAGGGGTCCTGGCGCTTTGGTTACGGCTGTTCGTTGCCTTTCAGGCCGATGTCGAAACTGTCGATATAGGCGTTGGGTTTGCGCCCGTCGTAGGGCACGCCATCAATAAAGTCTGATTGCACCGGTTTGAAGCCGTCTTCGTTGGCAAAGTCCGGGAAATCCTCCGCGGTCATATGGCCATCGGCAATCAGCGCCTCTGCTGCCTTGCGGTAAATATCCGGGCGGTAGATCTCCCGGGCTTTTTCCATGTACCAGTCATCGGAGCGCTGCTCCGTGAGCTGCCCCCAGCGGCGCATCTGGGTCATAAACCAGATGGCGTCACTGTAGTAGGGGTAGGTGGCGTTATGGCGGAAGAACACGTTGAAGTCCGGGGCCGCACGGCGATCGCCTTTTTCATACTCGAAGGTGCCGGTCATGGAGTTGGCGATCACCGCTTTGTCGGCCCCCACGTAGCGGGACTGGGACAGGATATCAACCGCTTCTTCGCGATTGGCGTTGTCGTTTTCGTCCAGCCAGTGGGCGGCTCGGATTAATGCCTTCACCACCCGGATATGGGTATTGGGGTAGCGGTCGGCCCAGCTTTTGCTGACCCCGAACACCTTTTCCGGGTTGTAGGGCCAGATGTCGTGGTTGCTGATCACCGGCACGCCAATGCCGGAGAACACCGCCTGCTGGTTCCAGGGCTCCCCCACGGCGTAGCCGGCAATGGTGCCCGCATCCATGGTGCTGGGCATCTGCGGCGGTGGGGTCACGGACAGGCGCACCTGGGCATCCCGCCGGCCGCTGTTGTCCCCCCGTTGCGGGGCATAGAACCCCGGGTGCAGACCACCGGCGGCCAGCCAGTAGCGGATTTCATAGTTATGGGTGGAGACCGGGTAGACCATGCCCATATTGAAGTTCTCCCCCTCATCCAGGTAAGACTCCACCACCGGTTTCAGGGCACTGGCACTGATGGGGTGTCTGGGTTTGCCGTCTTCCCGGTCCTCCACGTGGGGGCGCATCTGTTCCCAGACGTCATTGGAGACGGTAATGGCGTTGCCGTTGAGGTCCATACTGAAGGCGGTGATGACATCCGCCTGGGCGCCCCCCACCCCAAGGCTTGCGCCGATGGGTTGGCCCGCCAGCATGTGGGCGCCATCCAGCTCCCCGTCGATTACCCGGTCCAGCAACACCCGCCAGTTGGACTGGGCTTCCAGGTCCACCATCAGGCCTTCATCAAAGAAGAAGAATTTTTCCGCGGCAATGGCCAGTGGCGCCATGTCCGTGAGCTTGATAAAGCCGAAGGTCAGCTCGTCTTTTTCCGGTGGGCCCAGCTCTGCCAGGGCGGGGGTCGCTGCAGTGGCCATCACCGCCAGCAGGGGGGCAGCCAGTGGACGTAATAACCGGTTGAGATGGGACATGGGGTTTCTCCTTGAGTCATTTTTTGCCGGCCAAAAAAAACGCCTGCCTCCCGGTAAGGGGAGTGCAGGCGTCGATGCCAAACAGAGTCAGATTGTCAGCGGCGCTGGGGCGGCCACTGTGTAATTCCAGTTGAGTTGTACTGATTTAATATTTGCATCAACCGTGCCATTTGTTAAATTCAAACAAAAACAACAAGTTGTGGGCATCGCATCTGGCGGGGCGGGTGTTTTTCTCCCGTTTTCGGTGCAGCGGAGGGGGCCGCCGCACCGGAAACGGTCACTTTTCCATCAGCGTGTCGGCACCCACCTCAATGGGGCCCTTGTGGCCAGGCACAGTAAAGGGGTGGGCATGGCTGCCTTCCTCTTTTTCGCTGCTCACCGGGGTGTCCAGTGACAGGGCTTCGGCGGCCTGACGGTAAAGGTCAGGGCGAAACAGATCCACGGGCAGCTCTGCCGGTAGCTGGCCCGGTATCTGGCCCCGCTGGGTCATGCGGTTCAGTAACCAGCGGAACTGGGACAGCCAGGGGAAGTTGGCACTCTGGCGGAAAAAATGCTGCTGAATGCGGGGGTGGAACAGGGCGCTGCCCCGCTGCCCCAGGGGCGTAATCACCTGATCCAGGTAAGGGGGCAGTGCCAGAATATCCAGCAGCGCCGGACGGTTCACCGGGTTATCCAGCCAGCGGCAGGCCTGGATCAGGGCCATGAGCAACCGTTCATGGGATTGGGGGTTGGCCTGTTGCCAGTCACTGCGAATGCCCAGGACTTTTTCCGGGGCGTTTTGCCAGATCTGATGCCCGGTCACTAACAGATGACCGGTGCCGTCCAGTTCCGCCAGTGAGTTCCATGGCTCTCCGACACAGGCCATATCAATCTCACCCCGGGCCAGGGCGCCGGTCATGCGGTCCGGTGGTACGGTGATCACCCGGATCTCCTGGCCGGGGGCCAGTCCTGCCGTGGCCAGCCAGTCCAGTAACTGCAGATAGTGGCTGGACCAGGCGTAGACAATGCCCACCAGCAACGGTTGCTGGCGCCGGGCGGCGCACTGGGCCAGGGCCCGGGCAGCCATGGGGGGCTGTGACAGGTCATGGCCGCTGGCCAGTAACTCATCGTGCAGGGCCCGGCTGACGGTGATGCCGTTGCCGTTGCGGCTCAGCACCATGGCGCAGGTCAGGGGAATGGGGGGGGCGCCAAGGCCCAGTTGTGCCGCCAGGGTCATGGGGGAAAGCATTTGTCCGCCGTGTAAAGCGCCGACACCCACTTTGTCCCGCAGGCTGGCCCAGGACACTTCCCGGTGCAGCTGCACCTGTAATCCCTGTTGCCGGAACAGCCCCAGTTCACGGGCGATAATCAGGGGTGCAGCATCCAGCAGCGGCATATAGCCCAGGTGGAGGGGTTGCTCAGTCATGGTTGCGTCTCCCGCTGAATATACCAATTACATCGTCTGCCACCTGACCCAGCCGCTGGCTGCGGTCCATGGCCAGTTTGCGCAGAGTGCGGAACGCCTCCTCTTCGTCACAGCCCTGGTGTTTCATAATCAGGCCCTTGGCCTGCTCCACCTGTTTACGTTCATCCAGGGCGGTACGGGTTTCCAGCAGTTCGTGGCGCAGTGCCTGAAAGGACTGGAAGCGGGCAATGGCCACATCAATAATAGGCTTGACCCGGTGTTGTTCCAGGCCATCCACAATGTAGGCACTGACCCCGGCGCGAACCGCGTTCTGGATGGTTTCACTATCACTTTGACCACTGGCGAAAAACACGATGGGCCGGGGGGCGTGTTCGCTCATGGCCGCCATGGTGTCCAGGGTGTCCCGGTCCGGTGAGTCCATATCGATGATCACCAGATCCGGTTGCTGGCTGGCCACGGCGGCCACCAGCCCGAGGGTATTATCCCGCTGGCAGATGACTTTATAGCCCTGGGATTCCAGGGCATCCCGGACCAGTTGGGCGCGGTCCGGTTCGTTGTCCACCAGCATCACGCGGACAGGTGTAATACTCGTTGCCATGGGACTCCCTCTTGCGGTTAGTGACTACACACGCAAAAGGCGGGCCATATTAGTGCATATTAGAAGAGAGGGCGGGCTAAAGGGGTTTTTACGGTGCAGTCGCCGGTCCCGGGGATAAGGAAGGGGGAAAGTGTGCACTAAAATGAGGCGAATAAGCTGGAAACGCCTTTTTAAGGTGCTTCTGTACAGCCCATTGGCGGCAAAAAAAAACAGTGGCTTAGCGCCTGTTCAGGGGATGTCAGGGGATGTCAGGGGATGGCACCGGGCTTGCATCCCTAAATACCGCAGTGCAGGTATTTCAGGCAACGATGCCCGGTTACGACTCACGCCATTTGGCAGGTGTGAGTGGTGACCGGGTTTTTTTGTTCTTTGCCCATCACTTTTTCGCACCACAGGACCGGCCCATGAGTGAAACAGCAACCACCTGTCCCTACTGCGGCGTTGGCTGTGGCGTATTGGCCGAGCCCCGGGGACCTGACCTGGCACCGGTTCGGGGGGACCCGGACCATCCGGCCAATGAGGGGCGCCTGTGCGTCAAAGGCGCCAGTCTGCATGAAACCCTGGGGCACCATGGCCGCCTGCTGCAGCCCCGGGTCCGGGGTCGCGCCGTCACCTGGCCAGAAGCCATTAACGCCGTGGCCCGGGGTCTGGCTGAAACCCGGGACCGCCTGGGGGGAGAAGGGCTGGGCTTTTACCTGTCCGGTCAGTTGCTCACAGAGGACTATTACGTGGCCAACAAGCTGGCCAAGGGGTTTCTCGGCGCCCGCCATCTGGATACCAATTCCCGCCTCTGTATGTCTTCCGCAGTGGCGGGCTACAAGCGGGCCCTGGGGGCGGATGCGGTACCCGGGTGCTACGAGGATCTGGACCATGCGGACCTGCTGGTGCTGAGTGGGGCCAACCCTGCCTGGAACCACCCGATTCTGTATCAGCGCATGAAGCGGGCCAAACAGGCCCAGCCAGGGCGGCGGGTAGTATTGATTGACCCCCGGCGCAATGCCTCTGCAGAGCTGGCGGACCTGCATCTGGCTCTGGCACCGGGCACCGATGCCATTCTCTGGAACGGTCTGCTCACTGATCTGGCGGATCGCCAGGGGCTTGATCAGGGCTATATTGACGCCCACTGCAGCGGCTTTGCTGAAGCCCTGGCTGCTGCCCGGACCTCAGCCCCGGACGCCGCCAGGGTAGCCCGGGACTGTGGCCTGGCAGAGGCGGATGTACGGCAGTTTTATGACTGGTTCCGGGCCACCCCCCGCACCCTGAGCTTTTATTCCCAGGGCATTAACCAGTCCAGCAGTGGCACCGACAAGTGCAATGCCATTATTAACTGCCACCTGGCCACCGGCCGGGTGGGCAAGCCCGGGGCCAGCCCCTTCTCCATCACCGGCCAGCCCAACGCCATGGGGGGGCGGGAAGTGGGGGGGCTGGCTAACCAGCTGGCGGCACACCGGGATTACGACACCCCCGGTGCATTAGAGGAGGTGGCTGGTTTCTGGCAGGCTGCGGATATGGCCCAGGCCCCCGGCCATAAGGCGGTGGACCTGTTTGAGGCGGTGCACCGGGGGGAAATCCAGGCCCTGTGGATCATGGCCACCAACCCCCTGGTATCCCTGCCGGACAGCAACCGGGTGCGCCAGGCCCTGGAGCGGTGCCCCCTGGTAATTGTCTCTGACTGTGTGGAAGACAGCGATACCCTGGCCCTGGCGGATATTGTGCTGCCCGCCTGTGGCTGGAGTGAAAAAGACGGCACTGTGACCAATTCCGAGCGTTGTATTTCCCGCCAGCGGGCCTGGCTGCCAGGGGCAGGAGAGGCCCGTCCTGACTGGTGGATTATCAGCCAGGTGGCCGCTGCCATGGGTTATAGGCAAGCCTTTGATTACACCTCCCCGGCGGCGATCTTCCGGGAGCATGCGGCCCTCTCTGCCCTGAATAATCAGGGCCAGCGGGTGTTCAATATTGGTGGTCTGGCCGGTGTGACGGACCAGCAGTATGAAGACCTCAAACCGATTCAGTGGCCGGTGCTGCCCGGTGCCCGTATTGGCCGCCAGCGACTGTTCGGTGATGGACGCTTTGTCACTCCCGATGGCCGTGGCCGGTTGCTGCCCATCACCCCCCGTGGACCTGAGCAGTCCTGTACTCCCGGTTACCCACTGCGACTCAATACCGGCCGCCTGCGTGACCAGTGGCACACCATGACCCGCACCGGCCGGGCCCCCCGCCTGTTGCAGCACCGCAGTGAGCCCTTTGTGGCCATCCACCCCCAGGATCTGGCGGCGTTTAACCTTAAAGATGGGGATCTGGCCTGGGTACATAACGCCCTGGGGCGCTTCCTGGGTCGCCTGAAAGTCACCCATGAGCAGCGCCCCGGGGAACTCTTTGTACCCATTCACTGGACTGACCAGTTTTCCCGGGAAGCGGTGGTGAGCCGGTTGCTGGCAGCAGTGACTGACCCGGTGTCCGGTCAGCCTGAAAGCAAGCAGGGAGCGGTAACCCTGAGCCCTTTCAAGGCCCGTTGGCAGGCCC
>REBR01000059.1 GCA_007692645.1 Halomonadaceae bacterium
CTCTGGACCAGTCAGTGCTTTGCCGCATCGTCGTCTCCATCCGTTTCGGGGGAGTGCTCCCCGGGCCCCTTGACCAGGGTGATGTGGTGCTTTTTGATCAGGCGGTACAGGGTCATGCGCCCTACCCCCAACTGGCGGGCGGCCCGGGACACATTGAAGCCGGTTTGCTGCAAAGCCTGCGCTACCGCTTCCCGGTCTGCCTGGTTCCGAGCCTGGGTCAGAGTGGCGTTAGGGGGTGCCGGTTGGTCACTGTAAAGCCCCATATCCTGCGGGCGTATCCAGCGCCCTTCTGCCATGGCCAGGGCCCGCTGAATTCGGTTGATCAACTCCCGCACGTTCCCCGGCCAGGAATGGCTACTCATAGCCTTTAGGGCACTGCGGGAAAAGCCTTTCAGGTGGGGAGCGCGGGACTGCAGGCGCTGCAGGGTGAAATGAGCCAGAAGACTGAGATCCTCAGGCCCCCGCTCACGCAGGGGGGGAATATCCAGCTGGATGACATTGAGACGGTAATACAGGTCTTCCCGAAACCGGCCCTCGGCCACCGCTTCCGCCAGGTTTACATGGGTGGCGGCCACTACCCGTACATCCAGTTGAATGGGTTGTAAGCCCCCCACGCGCCAGAGCGTGCCTTCCTGCAGGAAGCGCAGCAGGTTTACCTGCAGCTCCATATCCAGATCACCCACTTCATCCAGCAGCAGGGTGCCCCCATCCGCCAGCTCCAACTGGCCGAGCTTGCGCTTGCCGGCACCGGTAAAGGCCCCCGCCTCATGGCCAAACAGCTCTGACTGAATCAACTGTGCCGGTAAGGCACCACAGTTAATGGCCACAAAGGGCCCATGGGCCCGGGACGAGTGGCGGTGTAACGCCTGGGCCGCCAGTTCCTTGCCAGTACCACACTCACCCTGGATCAGTACCGGTACCTGGGAGGCGGCCACCTTGATCAGACGTCGGTTTAACTGCTTCATGGCGCTGCTGGCACCGATGATGGGCATGGCGGTACTGGCCCCATCCCGGAATCTGCTCCGGGACTTTTGCTGCTCCAGTTCCGCCATGCCGTGGGCACGGCCAAGAGTGACTTCAAGCCGGCTCAGATCCAGGGGCAGGCTGTGGAAGTCGTAGCAGTTTTCCCGAATCAGTGCCCGCACCTCTTCCCGGGCCAGGAGCCGGGAAGAAATCAGGGCGATCCACTTGACCTCCGGGTGGGCTTCCATCAGGGCGCAAAGCCGGTCCAGCCGCTCCTGGGTGGGGGTCCCCAGATCAATCAGGCCCACCCGGATATTTCCCAAAGCCGGCATGGGGCCCCGCACCGGCAGTTTGATACTGTGCAGATTCCAGGTGGCAGAAAGCCCCAGCCGGCTGACACTGGCCTCCCCCCCTGCCGCCACCCATACCAGGTTTCTGGGGGGCTGAGCGGTTAAGTCAGGGAGCCTGGGCCACTGCTTCGGTTGTTTGCTGGTAGGGGGCGTTGGCCAGGCTGTAGCGGCGTTACTGCTAGCGCCCGGCAGAGAATCATTGTTTTTGTAGGGTGCACCGTTAATATTGTTCACTGGATCATCATCCATGACAGCTGAACCTCCTCGGTTATTCACACTCCTTGATGGCTGGCAAATGAAATCAGGCCAAAGTTTCACACAGTGATACCGGAGAATCTGTCGAAAGTTTTACAGTTTTGACATGTTTGATGATCTGTACCCATTCACTAAGGAATTGATTATGGATACCTCGTTCTGGCACAACATCTGGCAGCGGGGTGAAATCGGCTTTCACCGCGCTGCTGCGCACCCGGCACTGGTGCAGCACTGGTCTGCCCTGAGCCGGCCAGGAGCGCCGGTACTGGTTCCCTTGTGCGGTAAAACACCGGATCTGCACTGGCTTCACCAGCAGGGCCACCCGGTCACGGGGGTGGAATTAAGTGCCATCGCGGTTGAGGCGTTCTTTCAGGAATGGGGGCTCGCGCCCCACAAAGACAAAACCCATGACGGACTCGACAGCTTCAGTGGTGAAAACATTACATTGTTACAGGGGGATTTCTTTCAACTTGCCCCCCAACAGGGTTTTCCGCTGTTCTATGACCGGGCTGCCCTGGTGGCTCTGGACCACCCCCTGCGGCAACGGTATCTGGCGCACCTGGCACACTGCCTGGCACCGGGGGCTGAAGGGATATTGATTACGTTTGAGTTTGATGCCGCGTCCATGGACGGGCCTCCGTTTCCAGTTTTTGAAAAGGAATTACATGATCAGCCCTTTTTTGCAGTGCGGTGTCTGGCTCGCAATGAGGTGACTGACAGCCATGGGGGGTTGGTGGCTCGGGGGGCGGAGAAGGTTGTGGAGGCGGTGTATCATCTGGTTAAGGAGTAACCTCGAACCGGGGACACATTCGTTAAATGGCCGTTAAATGGGAACAAACCAGAGTGGCACTTACTTAAGTCCCCACCTTACTGAAACCCATGCAACGCCTTCTCACCTGTGGGAGCGGCTATAGCCGCGATGACTTTCGAGGCCATAACGCCCCCCCT
>REBR01000212.1 GCA_007692645.1 Halomonadaceae bacterium
AGGCCCAGCGGGTACTGATTCTGGTGCCGGAACCCCTGACCCACCAATGGCTGGTGGAAATGCTGCGGCGCTTTAACCTGCCCTTCAGTGTGTTTGACCAGGCCCGTTATGAAGCCCTGCAGGCGGATTTCGGCGAAACCGAAGACGACGCAGCCCCCGCCAGCGGCAGAACCGAAGAAGAAGCCTTTGCCGCCTTGATGGAAGCCGTCACCGGCACCCCGGATGACGCTGAAGCAAGCCCAGAGGATGGCAGCGAAAGCGACACCGGCGAAGAACCACCTGAAACACCCCGGGTGCGTGACTGGGCCGTGCCCGGTATTGATGACACCCACGACCCATTGGGGGAAGACGCCTCCAGCAACCCCTTCGACAGCGAACAGCGGGTACTGTGTAGCCTGGAGTGGCTCACCAGCAACCCGCAAGCCCTGGAACAGGCCCTGGCCACAGACTGGGACATGCTGGTGGTGGATGAAGCCCACCACCTGCGCTGGTCCCCCCAGGACCCCAGCCCGGAGTACCAGGCCGTTGAACAACTGGCCAAACATATTCCCGGCGTGCTGCTGCTCACCGCCACCCCGGAACAGGCCGGCCAGGAAAGCCACTTTGCCCGCCTGCGCCTGCTGGACCCGGCCCGCTTTACCTCCCTGGAGGCCTTCCAGGCAGAAGCCCGGGATTATCGCACCCTGAACGGCATGGTGCAGGAACTGCTGGCCCAGAGCGGCCCGGTCACCGAAGCCCAATGGCAGGCCCTGTCCCCCTGGCTGGGGGACGACCACTCAGACTGGCCCAAAGAGCCGGAAGCCGTGGTCAACCTGCTGCTGGACTGCCATGGCACCAGCCGGGTACTGCTACGCAACACCCGGGCCGCGGTACGGGGCTTCCCCGCCCGGGAAGTCCAGACCACCACCCTGGAGGTGCCCGAGCAGTACCGGGCCGTGGTTGAACTCAGTGGCGAAGCCGGCCTGACCCCGGAAACCCAGTGGCCCGACGACAGCTGGCTGCAACTGGACCCCCGGGTGGAATGGCTGGAGAAAACCCTGCGGGCCCTGCGCCCCGCCAAAGTGCTGGTGATCTGCCACCACGGGGAAACCGCCCGGGCCCTGGAGCACTACCTGCAACTACGGGCCGGCATTCGCAGTGCCGCCTTCTATGAAGGCCTGAGCCTGATCGAGCGGGACCGGGCCGCCGCCTACTTTGCCTCTACCGAGCAGGGGGCCCAGGCCCTGATCTGCTCCGAGATCGGCAGCGAAGGCCGTAACTTCCAGTTCGCCCAGCACCTGGTGCTGTTCGACCTCCCTGCCAACCCGGACCTGCTGGAGCAACGCATCGGCCGCCTGGACCGCATTGGCCAGAGCGGCACCATCCAGCTGCACGTACCGGTGCTGGAAAACAGCGCCCAGTCCGTGATGCTGCGCTGGTACCAGGACGGCCTGGATGCCCTGGGCCGCAGCTGCGCCGTGGGTAACTCGGTAAAAGAACAGCTTGAGCAGGCCTTGCAACAGCAATTGGCAGCCCCTGATCAGGACGATCAGGCCCTGATCGACGCCACCCGGGAAACCCGCACCACCCTGGAGCACCAACTGGAAGAAGGCCGGGACGCCCTGATCGAGCGCAACTCCAACAACCCGGAGAAAGCCGCCGAGCTGATTGAACATATAGAAGCCGCTGAATCCCCGGACATACTGGATGACTATATGATCCGCCTGTTCGACCAGTACGGGGTCGATCACGAGCCCCAGGGGGAAGACAACCTGATCATCCGCCCCTCCGAGCACCTGGCGGTGTCGGACTTCCCCCATCTGCCGGAAGAGGGCCTGTCCCTCACCTTCAGCCGGCAAAGCGCCCTGGTGCGGGAAGACCTGGCATTCTTAAGCTGGGAGCACCCCATGGTGCAGGAAAGCATGGACATGCTGCTGGACAGCGAAATGGGCAACGCCACCGTGGGCACCATGTCCATTAAAGGCGTGCAGCCCGGCACCCTGCTGCTGGAAGGCATCTACCGCCCCCATTGCCAGGCCCCCAGAGCCCTGGGCATTGAACGGCACCTGTCACCAGAGCCACTGCGCTTTCTCACCAGCATGGACGGCCGCGACCTGAGCCACGTGCTCACCCATGAGAAGCTCAACGAGCTGATCGAAAAGATCCAGAAACGCACCGCCCAGGCCATCGTGCCCCAACTGCGGGACCAGATCGAAGCCATGCTGCCCCCCTCACAGGCCCTGGCGGAGAAATCCCTGCCAGCCCTGCAACAAACCGCCAGTGACAGTTACAAGCAGGCACTGGAGACAGAAATCCAGCGCCTAAAGACCCTGAAACGGCGTAACCCGGCTATCCGGGAAGAGGAAATTCAGCATTTTGAACAGCAACTGGAAGAGGGCCTGGCGGCTATCGATCGGGCCACGGTGGAACTGGATGCGTTGCGGGTGGTGATTACTACCTGAAGGCAGGGGTCCATCGGGGAGCCATCGGGGACAGACCACGTTTTAATTTAAATGGGGACAGACCACGTTTTTTGAAGTGCTAAAAACGTGGTCTGTCCCCATTTAAATTAAAACGTGGTCTGTCCCCATTTACTCAGGCCCGGGTATCGACGTTGGTGCCCATCAACTGATCCGCATCCGGCGAGGATGCCCCAGGCACAGCCCCATCATTAAACGGCGCAGACTCCACCCCATCACCACGGGCATCATCATTGGCAGCCCGGCTGGCATCACCAAAATCCGCCTCAGCAAAGGTGCTGGCCCCATTACTGGGGGTAGCAGAAGGATCGGTAACCGCCTGGTTAGTCAGCTGCTCAGCACTGGACTGCTGAAAACCCTGGGCAGAAATATCCACACTGATATCTGATACCGGACGGGCCGCGCCGCTGGCTTCAGCCCGGCGATCATCACTATTGGCGCTTTGCTGGGTCTGATTTTCCTGACCCTGGCGGTTGGCACCCGACACTTCCCGCAACAAATTACCGGTCTGGGGGTTCACACCATCAACCATGGGATACTCCTTGCAGTGGAACGTACCCCTCATATTGGCGATTTATTGACCAGCAGTAAAGTAAAGAAGGGTTACCGACCGGGCTCCGGGGGTTATCCAAAGCAGTACAAACCGTTTCGATCATGGTAACGTAACCACTTCATAACCTGACGGGTCTGTAACGCTTTACCGGCCTGTCACTGGTCTGACCGGCATACTGTCCCGGCAGGCGCCGGTGTTACTCCGGCACTGAAATTCGAACTGACACAGGGCTCGACTATGAATCTGTTAATTGTTCTTGTACTGGCACTGGCCGGCTTACTGTTTGTAATGCGCCGGGAATCCGGTGCGGCATCCGCCATTACCGTAATGGTGGTGGTTGCCGTTATCGGCCTGTTCATGGGCACCCCCTGGCTCAGCCTGCTGCTGTTTATCGGCGCCGGTGTGACTGCCGCCTGTGGCCTGCAAGGCTTCCGCCGCCAGTGGCTGTCGCCGCGGATTTTCCAGGTGTTCAAGAATGTGGCACCGAAAGTCTCTGAAACCGAACAGGTAGCCCTGGATGCCGGCACTGTGGGCTGGGACGGCCAGTTGTTTACCGGTCGCCCCCAATGGTCCCAGCTGCTGTCGAACCGCAACAGCGGTCTGACCCCGGAAGAGCAGTCGTTTGTGGATAACCAGTGTGCCGAAGCGGCCAGCATGTGTAATGCCTGGGATATCGCCTTCGAACGGGCTGACCTGCCGAAAGAACTGTGGGATTACCTGAAGAAAGAAGGCTTCTTCGGCATGATCATCCCCAAGGAATACGGCGGCCTCGGTCTCTCTGCCAAAGCCCAGTCAGCCGTACTGCAGAAGCTCTCTGCCAACGAAGTCCTGATGGTCTGTGTCGGCGTCCCCAACTCCCTGGGCCCCGGGGAGCTGCTGCTGAAATACGGCACCGAAGAACAGAAAAACCATTACCTGCCCCGCCTGGCAGACGGCCGTGAGATTCCCTGTTTCGGCCTCACCGGCCCCCGTGCCGGCTCTGACGCCACCTCACTGCCGGATACCGGTATTGTCTGTAAAGGCATGCACAACGGCGAAGAAGTCCTGGGCCTGAAGCTCAACTTCGAGAAGCGCTGGATAACACTTGCCCCCATCGCCACTGTGGTGGGCCTGGCCTTCCGCATGTTTGACCCAGACGGACTGCTGGGTGGCGAGAAAGACCGGGGCATTACCTGCGCCCTGATCCCCCGGGACACCGACGGCATGGACATTGGCCGCCGTCACGCCCCCATTGGCAGCCCCTTTATGAACGGGCCCATTATCGGCAAAGACGTGTTTATTCCCCTGGATTACCTCATCGGTGGCGTGGAGATGGCCGGCCAGGGCTGGCGCATGCTGGTTGAGTGCCTGAGCGTGGGCCGCTGTATCACCCTGCCCTCCGGTGCTGCCGGTACCGGCGCTTACGCCACCGGCACCGCCGGCGGCTTTACCCGTATCCGCCGCCAGTTCAACACCCCCATTGCCGACATGGAAGGTGTACAGGAGCCACTGGCGCGCATTGCCGCCCTGTCCTACATCACCCGTTGCACGGTTAACCAGACCGCCAACATGATCGACAACGGCGAGAAGCCGGCCGTACCCTCTGCCATTCTCAAAAGCCAGCTGACAGAATTCCAGCGCCAGGTAGTCACCGACGCCATGGACGTACATGGCGGCAAGACCGTAACCCTGGGGCCACGGAACTACCTGGGCATTGGCTACGCCGGTGCTGCGGTCTCCATTACCGTGGAAGGCGCCAACATCATGACCCGCAGCCTGATGATCTTCGGTCAGGGCGCCATTCGCTGCCACCCTTACGTACTCCGTGAACTGGCCGCGAAAGACAAAGACGATCTGGACGCCTTCGACGAAGCCTTCTTCGAGCACGCCGGCCTGATCTTCGGCAACGCCGCCCGGGCCTTTACCCAGGCCTTCGGCATCGGCCGTGGCGACACGCCTTTTGACAGCGCTGCCGCCCCCTATGCCCGGGCCATCAACCGCTTCAGCGCCGCCTTCGGCCTCTGTGCCGATGCCGCCATGACCACCCTGGGTGCGGACCTCAAGCGCCGGGAGCTGATCTCAGCCCGTCTCGGTGACGTGCTGTCTAACCTCTACCTGACCTCCATGGTGCTCAAGCAGTGGCATGAGAGCCAGGCCGTGGAAGACGAGCGGGCCCTGATGGAATACAGCTGCCAGTACCTGCTGCACCGCCTGGAAGAGGCCATGGATGAGCTGCTGAACAACCTGCCGAACCGTCTGGTAGCGAACACCCTGCGGGTGGTCACCTTGCCCCTGGGCCGCCGCTGGCACGCCCCGTCAGACAAGCTGACCCAGACCATTGCCCTGGCCATCTCCACGGACTCGGCCCTGCGTCGCAAAATGCTCAGCAACGCCTACAACGGCGAAGGCAAGCCCGGCGGCTTCCCCAACCCCCTGGCCCAGTACAACAAACTGCTGGCAGACAACCCCCGTGCGGACAGCATTTACCGCATCGTGGACAAAGCCCAGGCCAAAGGCGAACTGCCCATGGACGCCCTGCACCCAGAGCAGAAAGTGGAAGAAGGCCTGAAAGCCAAACTGATCAGCGAAGACGACGCCAAGTTCATGCGTGAGTACGAAGCCGAAGTGCTGGAAATGCTCTCCGTAGACGACTTCGCCTTCGACGAACTGGCCCACGACAAACGCAAAGTCATCAAGCACAACGTGGCCTGATGGTTAGATAGTTAGGGAGATAGTTAGGGGACAGACCACGTTTTTGGCACTTCAAAAAACGTGGTCTGTCCCCGGTCAGCTATGTCCCCGGTCAGCTAACTCCCAGTTAGCCTGCCACTGATAGACAAAAAACCCCGCCAAGTGCGGGGTTTTTTGTTGGAGAGAACCAGGAAACCGCTAACTTAACCTGTGGGAGCGGCCATGGCCGCGATTCGTCAACTCTGGTTCAGAAGCCTCGGCAGACATTTCATTATGGCCTCGAACATCATCGCGGCTATAGCCGCTCCCACAGGGGAGACATCAGGAAGCAACAGTAAGGAGTCAGCTCCGGTCAGCTGATCACCGGCGCCTCACTCACAAACCGCCCGTTCTGAAAATCCCGCACCGCCTGCTCAATTTCCTCACGGGTATTCATCACAAAAGGCCCATGCTGAACCACCGGCTCATTAATCGGCTTCGCCGTCAGCATCAGGAACCGGGCACCGGCAGCACCCGCCGTCACACCCACTTCATCCCCTTCTGAGAGCAACGCCGCCTGGCCGTTTTTCACCGTCTTTCCCACCACCGTAATCTCACCGGCAAACACATAAATCACCCCACTGTGCTCACGGGGGGTAGACTGAATAAACGGCGTATTCGCCTCCAGAGTCACATCCAGATAAGTCGGCTCCGTGGTAATACCAGACACCGGCCCCTCATGGCGCTTGCCACCCCGCTCAATGGTGCCCGCAATCACCCGCAGAGCCAGCCCCGGCTCGCTCACCTCGGTAATGCGCTCAGAGGGGATGTCCTGGTAACGGGGGGTCTTCATCTTCTCCTTCGCAGGCAGATTGATCCACAGCTGGAAGCCATGCATCAGCCCCTCTTCCTGCTGGGGCATCTCCGAGTGCACAATGCCACGGGCCGCCGTCATCCACTGCACATCACCGGCTTTCAGGTGGCCTTCGTTGCCCAGTGAGTCTTTATGCAGCATGGCCCCGGCCAGCATATAGGTCACCGTCTCAAAACCCCGGTGGGGGTGAGAGGGAAAACCACCGATATAATCTGCCGCGTCATCGGAGCGGAACTCGTCCAGCATCAGGAACGGGTCCATACGGGCAAACTGGCTCTGGCCCAGACTGCGCTTGATGCGAACCCCCGCACCATCGGATGATGGCAAGGCGTCGATAACTCGGGATAGGGTACGGGCTGTCATGGCACCTCCTGATAAACGTGGGGTTATGCTGACATTGTTAATCCGCGCCTGCAGTGGTACAAGCGGTTAAAACTGACGGAATCCATCGAATTTTTTCACCGTGCCAACTCAAGGACGACTGCATGGCTTTGTTTCTCACCCTTCTGGCACTCCTGCTGCTGGCCACCGGCCTCTACCACCGCTACAAACCCCTGCCCCCCGGAGTGGGTGAGACCTGGCCCTGGCGCCCGGCGCAACAGGTACGCTTTCTGGCGGACACCCACTACCAGACACCCCAGGGCCAGCCCCACACGGAACGGCAACTGATGCCTGCCCTGCTGGCACTGATTCATGAAGCCCGGGGGGAGATCCTGCTGGATAACTTTCTGTTCAACCCGGACCAGGCAGACCCGGCACAGCACCAGCCCCTGGCCAACACCCTCACGGATGCCCTGATCGCCAAGCGCCAGCAACAGCCTCCGGTGACCATTACGCTCATTACTGATCCTATCAATACCCTCTACAGTGCCCATCAGCCCCGGCACCTGGCCCGGTTACAGCAGGCGGGGGTGCAACTGCACATCACCGAGCTACGTGCCCTGCGGGATGGCAACCCCTGCTGGTCTGCCCCCTGGCGCCTCACCGCCTCCGCCTTTACCCCACTGACCACCACCAGCCCCGGCGGCGGCTGGCTGCCCAGCCCCCTGGGGCCGCACCCGGTCACACTGCGGGCCCTGCTGGCACTGCCCAACTTCAAGGCCAACCACCGTAAAACCCTGGTGGTGGACGGCCAGCAGGGGCTGGTGTGCTCCATGAATATCCATGACGCCAGCAGCTGCCATAGCAACGTCGGCCTGGCCTTCAGGGGACCCGTGGCCCAGGACCTGGCCCGCAGTGAAGCGGCGGTATTGGCATTTACCCGCCGCGGCCTGCGAAGGAAACCCCGGCCCTCATCCCTGCCCCACGGGCAACCACCGGTAACCTCCCTGCCCCGGTTACGCCTGCTCACAGAAGGGGCGATTACTGAAGCCCTGCTGAAAATCATTCACCGGGCCCGCCAGGGGGATCAGTTACGCCTGGCCCTGTTCTATCTCAGCCACCGGCCACTGATCCAGGTTCTGAAAGGGGCGCACCAGCGGGGAGTAAAAATACAGCTCCTGCTGGACCCCAACCGGGACGCCTTCGGCTACCAGAAAAACGGCATCCCCAACCGCCCCGTAGCCGGGGAACTGCACCGGGCCGGCATCCATGTACGCTGGTACGCCACCCGGGGAGAGCAGTTTCACAGCAAACTGCTGCTGCTGGACGGCCACAGCCACAGCGACCTGCTGCTGGGCTCCGCCAACTTCACCCGCCGCAACCTGGACAACCTCAACCTGGAAAGCGCCCTGCAATGGCAGGCCAGCCCCGAAGAAACCGCCATCACCGACGCCCGCCACTGGTTCCACCGCCTGTGGCATAACCAGGGCGCCGACTTCACCCTGGATTACCCGGCGTATAAAGATGAACGGCGGCTACGCTACTGGCAGTACCGGTTTATGGAAGCCTCCGGTTTCAGCACCTTCTGACTAGCCCTGTTGAGGCTACTGCGGGGTCTGACCCTACCTGTGGGAGCTGGACCTACCTGTGGGAGCTGGACCTACCTGTGGGAACTGGCCCTACCTGTGGGAGCGGCCATGGCCGCGATTTAGCCACTCCACAGCCTGACCCTATCCCCGGACTTCAATGAGACACCACAGTCTGATCGCGGCTATAGCCGCTCCCACAGGTAAAACTGTCATCTGATGTAACAACTCATGCTGAGGTTACTGTCGGGTCTGACCCTACCTGTAGGAGCTGACCCTGCCTGTAGGAGCTGACCCTACCTGTAGGAGCTGGCCCTACCTGTGGGAGCGGCCATGGCCGCGATTTAGCCACTCCACAGCCTGACCCTATCCCCGGAATTCAATGAGACGCCACAGTCTGATCGCGGCTATAGCCGCTTCCACAGGTTAATCCGGACTTGAGTGAAGCTTCCCAGAATAATCCCGGCTATAGCCCCCCACAGGGGGTCACAATTCAGCGGCTTCATACTCAACAAAAATTAATCTGTTTTTTGCCCGGTTTTACCGGTTCTTTCAGGCAGAATGGGTGCTGCTGTGTTCCAGCATCACTGATTACCCAGGGAGTCGCACCATGGCCAGTCGCCACCGCCAACACCGGTCCGTTTTTCAGTTTTCCGGGCTGCTTGCCCTGGGGCTGGCATTGTCCCCACTGGCCCAGGCGGAATTCGACGCCTGTGTCGCCGGCCTGAAAACCCAGGCCATAGAGGCCGGGGTCAGTGAAAGCCTGGTCACCGACGTCATGACCGGCATGGAACCCCGTGAGCGCATCCTGCAACTGGACCGCTCACAGCCCGAGTTCACCGCCTCCCTGGCGGATTACATGGGCCGCCGGGTGAATGAACAGCGGGTGGAACAGGGCCGCAAACTGCTGGCAGAGAACCGGGAACTGCTGGAAGGCATCACCCGCAAAACCGGCGTACCCCCCCATTACCTGGTGTCCTTCTGGGGCATGGAAACCAACTTCGGCAGCTACTTCGGCCAGGTCCCCATCCCCCAGGCACTCACCACCCTGGCCTGTGACCAGCGCCGTAGCGGCTATTTCACCCGTGAACTGATCGCCGCCCTGCAAATCCTCGACCGGGGCGACATCACCCAGGACACCATGAAAGGCTCCTGGGCCGGCGCCATGGGCCATATGCAGTTCATGCCCTCCGTCTACCTGGCCCACGCCGTGGATGCCGACGGTGACGGCCGGGTCGACCTGTGGAACAGCATCCCCGACGCCATGACCTCCGCCGGCCACTTCCTGGAATCCATGGGCTGGCAACGGGGCGAACGCTGGGGCCGTGAAGTCATCCTCCCCGAAGGCTTCGACTACCACGAAGCCCAGGGCCGCAACGACAACCAGCCCCTGTCCTACTGGCGCGACCTGGGCGTCACCGACGCCTTCGGCAACACCCTGCCAGACGTAGACATGAAAGCCGCCCTGCTGCTGCCCTCCGGCCACGAAGGCCCGGCCTTCCTGGTCTACCGCAACTTCCACATCATCATGGGCTGGAACCAGTCCGAGTTCTACGCCATGTCCGTGGGCCACCTGGCGGACCGCATCGCCGGCGCCGGCGACCTGCAGAACCCGCCCCCCCAGCACCCGCCATTGCCCCGGGACACCCTGATGGCCCTGCAGGAAAAACTGCAGGGAAAAGGCATCGACGCGGGCACCCCTGACGGCATTATGGGGCCAGCGACACGGGCGGGTTTGCGGGAGTTTCAGCGCAAGCAGGGCTTCCGGGCTGACGGTTACCCGGGGCCTGAGACTTTGGCGCATTTTGAGCTGGAGCCGGCCTCCGACTGAGAGATTGGGGACAGACCACGGATGCCTCCGCTGCCACACCGGAGGCGGTGTTTGATCTGATCGCACAGAGTACTCCCCTGCGCCGGGTGACAACGCCCGCCGAGTTTGCAGATGCCACCTTGTTTTTTGCCTCGCCCTGGGCGCGAGCAGTAACGGGGCAGAATCTGGTAGTGGATGGGGGACTGGTTAAAGACTAAAATATTTTACAAAAATGGAAATACTCCATAATATGTAAAATATATTAATCAATAAGGCCTCCCATGGACTTCCAGGAACTCAGCCAAACCCTCATTCAACTGCGGCGTGAACAGAAAATATCGCAGCAAACCATGGCGGAGCATCTCGGTATCTCCCGGGCAACCATCAACAGCCTGGAGAATGCCAGATCCGGCGATGTGGGCGTGCGGAAGATCATGAAGATCCTGGATTATCTGGGTTTCGAACTGGCGGTAAGGCAGAAATCTCCCTTTCCTACCTTAGAGGAATTGAGGGAGGAGTTTGGCCGTGAGTGACGCCCTCGCCTATATTCGCAACGATTGTGCTGCACTGACCCTGATGGGCAGCAAAAAGTGGTGGAATAAACCCCACCTGATCCGATTTGGCGTCGATGTGTGTGACTTAACCCGAAAGCAGGCGCTTACGCTTTACCAGGAATGCACCCAGGCATTGGGAAAAGTGAATCATGAGGTGGCGCTGAGGCGGTCTGGAGAAGAGCAGGAGACCTACTTTTCTAATAGCGCTTTCTCTACGGCTAATGCATCGAAAGGTTTTTCAAAATAAGCCATAGATTCCAGCCGTTTTTTCACATTCTCCGGGAGTTGGCGGTATTGATTCTGAATTAACCAACGCTGTTCCGAGAACGCCAATTGCTTGATCGATTGCAAAGCGATTTCAGTTTTTTCGCCTACCTCAGTATCTTCCAGGGAGAGTATGGCGATTGCCAATCCCAGCAACTCAGATTCTGCGCAGCGATCTTCCGCCTGAATACTTTTACCGACCAAAAAAATCCTGACGCTATGGATGTCAATCTCAGCTAATTCAGATAAGACATCACGACCGGGAAGAGCCCGCACAGCCTGTTGCCGCTGACACGCCTCCTTGGCGCTTCCATAGTTTACTATGCTCTCAGTAAGGTAACGATGAGCATCATGAGACTCAGCAGCCTTTGCCAATTGCGTCATGAAGAGGCAAACAACCAGCCAAAAATACAACACCTTTGTCATTTCAAAAACCTCCGCAACCGCTGGCAACTGCTTCCCAAAATTGTCTTTGCTCAAAACTTAAACCTGGCGCCAAACGGCGAAAATTTGCAGTTTTCGTGATTTGGCCTTTTAAAAGCACATCAATAGTGGTCATGGAGCTGGCAAACATAACCCAGTCGCTGGAGTGAATATTATAAGTAGCTTGAGCTGCATTGTTCCCAAGAAAATCGTGGTCATTACGCCAACGGGTAAAGCACGTTCCAACATTTTCCCGTTGCGCTGAGCCCTCCGTATTGCGTCTAGCGCTTTTTCATCATTTTGATCCAGCTGTAGATCCGAGATAGTTGGGCATTTCATTTTGTTCCTCCTGAACCTTGATTTTTATTCCTTATTTTTCATAGAAACGCCGATATCTACAGCCCCCTAACGAACGAAACAATACGGCGAAATTGTGAGCGAACAGAGTAACTTGCGTCAATTAACTTTACTGGTTGACGTTAAAACCATGACATCTGTCACAGGATTAACTCGCCTCAGCTAGCTTTGCTGGCGCAGCAGGTGAAATGGGCCGATAAAGGGGGCCGTTAAATGGGGACAGACCAGAATGGCACTTACTTAAGCCTCTTTTGAATACCTGGGTTCTGCAATGGTTTACTGCACAGCGGGTTTTACCTGTGGGAGCGGCCATGGCCGCAATGAAGTCACTCCGCTACAGGCGCTCTGGCAGGGGTTTTGGAATGGCCTAGAAAGTCATCGCGGCTATAGCCGCTCCCACAGGTGGGAAGGCGCTGTATG